>CANGCZ010000073.1 GCA_947452325.1 Comamonadaceae bacterium
TCACCCAACACTTTCATCAACCAGGCATCAGTCACCAGAGTCAATTGTTCACGCTGCGCCGCCACCGCCAAGGTTTCCAGTGTATTGAGCAAACGTCTGGCGTCTCCATCGGCGTAGGCGATCAAGCGCGCTTGTGCTGCATCTTCAAGTGCGGGCACGGCATCAATGGCGCGCGCTTTATGGACGATTTGCGTCAAGTCATCTTCGGACAAAGGCTGCAACACATACACAGCGGCACGGGATAACAAAGCCGAATTCACTTCAAACGACGGGTTTTCCGTGGTCGCGCCAATGAAGGTAAACAAACCGGATTCCACATGCGGCAAAAACGCATCCTGCTGGCTTTTGTTGAAACGGTGCACTTCATCGACAAACACAATCGTTCGTTTCTGATCCAATGAGTCACGCGCCGCTTGCGCCATCTCGACTGCTTCGCGGATTTCTTTGACGCCGCCGAGCACCGCGCTGATTGACAAAAACTGCGCATCAAATGCATCTGCCATCAAACGCGCGATGGTGGTTTTGCCGACACCCGGCGGTCCCCATAACAAACAACTGTGAGGTTGACCGGACTCAAACGCCACACGCAGCGCCATGCCTTCACCCAGAATATGTTGCTGGCCCACGACCTCGGCCAGCGTATGCGGGCGCAAGCGCTCGGCCAGCGGTGAATGGGAAGAAGGGGGTGCAGTGCTCATGGTGGTTGGGGATATTGTCACCCGATCACAGCCACACCGGCTTGTTTGAACACCTCGCGCCAAGCCTGCAACTTGCGCTCGAAGGACCAGGTGGCGTTGGCCGGGCTGCTTGAAGGCAGCCGGTACACCGGCACGCCCAGCGCTTGCGAGTGTTTGGCGTGTTTGAAACTTTCACCGCCGTTGTGAGCAATCGCCTGCAAATGAGGACAAGCGGCTTGCACCGACGAAAAATCATTGGGGCTAGCCTGCTTGATGTTGCTGTCCAGACTGCCCTCGCGTTCGCATGCGGCATACACGTCCCATAAACCAACGCCGTGTTCAAGCAACCAGGCGCAGCGCCGGGTGTAGTCCATGCTCAGCACTTCGGAAGAGACAGGCGACAACAGCGTGGCTGATATTTTCCAGAAATGGTTTTGCGCATGGCCGTAATACTGCTGTTTTTGCAAAGAGGCCACACCCGGAAAACTGCCCAGTACCAGCAAACGGGTACCGGCAGAATAAAGCGGAGCCAGGCCTTGCAACACCTCAGGGTTTGATCAAATCAGCGCCTTTGGGCGGCACGAAATTGAACTGCGCCAGCGTCAGCGATTTGGGGTTGATGTCGGAGCGTTCAAACTTGATCAAAGAGCGCGTACCAAAAGCGTCCAAAATTTCAAGTTGAGACAACATCACCTGCTCGCCTTGCACACGCATACCGATACGGATTTTTTGCAAGCTGCCTTCCTGCGATTTCGGAGAGGCACTGACCCATTGCAAACCCTCGGCGTTAGCCTCAGCAAGCAAATCAAATTCTTTTTGCAAGGTTGCCAAATCGGTAGCCGACGCGATCAGGGCAGCAGGCGTACTGCCCAAAGCCTGAGCTTGGTTGCGTTGAGTGACCTGGTTCATGTCTGCGTCGTACAACCACAGGTGTTTGCCATCGGCAACGATGTTTTGCAAAAACGGTTTGGCGTAATCAAACCGGAACACGGTAGGCCGGATGAAGGAAAAACTGCCGTTCGAAATCTTGATTTTGGCGGGACGGCTGTCTTTGGACGGCGTGGTCACGGTTTGTGTGAACTCAGCGCGCATGCTGCGAGTAGAAGACAAAAATTTCGCCAGACTGTCCAAGCTGTCAGCGCGGGCCACCGTGCACAAACTCAGGCTCGCTGCTGCTAAGCACGCCACGCGCAGCCAAACTGCGATTCCTGCAAATGACTTCATAAGCTCTTTCTTAGGTATGCGTTCTGACGGGATTGAATTGTTGACTGTCCTGCATTTATTCCTGGCGGGTCGGCACCAGTATTTCACGCTGACCGTTGCTGCTCATGGGGCTGACCATGCCGGCTTTTTCCATGTCTTCCACCAGGCGGGCAGCGCGGTTGTAGCCAATTTTCAAATGCCGTTGCACCAGTGAAATGCTGGCTTTTCGGTTTTTCAGTACCACTTCCACGGCCTGGTCGTACATCGGGTCTTTTTCGCTGGCGGTCTCGCCGAACAAATCGGGACCGTTGGCTTCACCGTCAACCGTACCACCTTCGAGCAAGCCTTCAATGTAATTGGGCTCGCCCTGGGTTTTCAAATAACTGACCACGCGATGCACTTCTTCGTCGCTGACAAACGCGCCGTGCACACGGATAGGAAAACCGGTACCGCTGGGCAAATACAACATGTCACCCATGCCCAGCAAAGCCTCGGCGCCCATTTGGTCGAGGATTGTTCGGCTGTCGATTTTGCTGCTGACCTGAAACGCGATGCGTGTCGGTATGTTGGCTTTGATCAAGCCTGTGATCACATCCACACTCGGGCGCTGGGTCGCCAAAATCAAGTGTATGCCTGCTGCGCGCGCCTTTTGCGCCAGACGCGCAATCAGCTCTTCGATTTTTTTGCCGACCACCATCATCAAGTCAGCGAGTTCATCAATGACCACCACGATGTGCGGCAAACGCTCTAAGGGTTCGGGATCGTCCGGTGTGAGGCTGAAAGGGTTGGGCATGGAATGCCCGGCTTCCAGCGCTTCTTCAATTTTGTGGTTGTAGCCTGCCAAATTTCGTACGCCCAGCTTGCTCATCAATTTGTAACGGCGCTCCATCTCGCCTACGCACCAGTTCAATCCGTGTGCAGCTTGGCGCATATCTGTGACCACAGGCGCGAGCAAATGCGGAATACCTTCGTATACCGACATCTCCAGCATCTTGGGATCGATCATCAATAAACGCACATCGCGGGCTTCAGCTTTGTAGAGCAGACTCAAAATCATGGCGTTGATGCCCACCGATTTGCCAGAACCGGTGGTGCCTGCGACCAGCACGTGCGGCATCTTCGCCAGGTCAGCCACCACCGGATGACCGCCTATGTCTTTGCCCAGACCCATGGTCAGCAAAGACTTGGCTTCGTTGTACACCTCTGAGCCCAGGATTTCACTCAAACGAATGGACTGGCGTTTGGCGTTGGGCAACTCCAGTGCCATGAAATTTTTACCCGGTATGGTTTCCACCACGCGGATGGACACCATGCTGAGCGAGCGCGCCAAATCTTTGGCCAGGTTGACGATCTGCGAGCCTTTGACACCGGTCGCCGGTTCAATTTCATAACGCGTCACCACCGGCCCGGGAGCGGCAGCCAGCACTTTGACTTCGACACCGAAGTCGCGCAGTTTTTTCTCTATCAAGCGACTGGTGAATTCGATGGTCTCAGCGTCTACCGGGTCCTGCCGGGTTTGCGAATCGTCCAGTAAATCGACCTGCGGCAAACGCGAATCCGGCATGTCGTTGAACAAAGGTTTTTGTCGCTCGCGCGCCATGCGTTCGCTTTTGGGCGGAGCCATGGGCTCAGGATCGACCAGTATGCGCACTGGCCTGGGAGCTAATTCTTCGCTGTCCACTTTGTCGGTGTGCGCGTCTTCTTCGCGTTCACGCGCTGCCGCCTGTCCCAGCGCCAGGTCTTCGGCCATCTCGCGGCGTTCGCGCCAACCGGCAACCGCTTGGTCAATACCGGCGCCGATTTTTTCGGCCAGCTGTACCCAGGAAAAACCAAAAGTCCAGGACAGTCCCAGCAACATGAACACAATGAACACCAACGCTGAGCCGTTAAAGCCCAACCATTTGGCCGCTGCACCGCCAACCAGGTAACCCAGAATGCCACCTGCATGGTGGCCGGCGATATGGGCATCAAATCGGTACAAGCGCGTGTATTCGAGTCCGGTGCTGGAGAGCATCAGCAACACCAGACCGCTCCAAAAAGCCCAGCGGCTTAAACGCCAGATGTGTGACTCGACCACCGGGCTGTCTTCGCTGCGCATACGTGCAGCCAACGCATTCAACCAACTGACCAGGCTCGCCAAATAACACCATACGATGGAATAACCGGCGATGAAAAAACCCAGATCGCTGATGGCCGCGCCTATGCGCCCGCCCCAGTTGTGCGGCACTGCACTAGAGCCTGATGTGGTCCAAGCCGGATCCTGGGCCGTGTGGCTGAGCATGGACACCAGCCAAAACAGCAGAAACACAAAGCCCAGGGACAAAGCGATTTCTTGGACAAAGCGTTGCCAGCCGCTGGCAGGCGGCGGGTTATCCTTGGAATTGCTGAGGGTGTTTAAAGAGTAAGTCATTGCCGGACGTAAGCTTAACAGGCGCGCCGGGGACAGTCTGTCGCCCACGGCCTAAAATCAAGCTTATTAAGCCTAGCGTTTGCCTTCCCACTTGTACCTCTGGACACCATGACCTCCCCCCAACACAGCAAAGTTCTCATCCTCGGTTCCGGCCCTGCCGGTTACAGCGCTGCCGTTTACGCGGCCCGCGCCAATTTGCAACCCACCTTGATCACCGGCATGGCCCAAGGCGGACAACTGATGACCACCACCGAGGTGGATAACTGGCCTGCCGATGTGCACGGCGTGCAAGGCCCGGATTTGATGCAGCGCTTCCAGGAGCATGCAGAACGCTTCAATACAAATATTATTTTTGACCATATCAACAAGGTCGATTTCAGCCAGCGCCCGTTCACTTTGATAGGCGACAGCGGCACCTACACCTGTGACGCACTCATCATCGCCACCGGCGCATCGGCTAAATACCTTGGCCTGCCTTCAGAGCAAAGTTTCATGGGACGCGGTGTCTCCGGTTGTGCGACTTGCGACGGTTTTTTCTACCGTGACAAAGTGTGTTGCGTGGTGGGTGGCGGCAACACCGCGGTGGAAGAAGCCTTGTATTTGTCCAACATCGCCAGCAAAGTGCATTTGATTCACCGGCGCGACAAATTCAAAGCCGAAGCCATCATGATTGACAAACTGATGGACAAAGTCAAAGCGGGAAAAATCGTGCTCGAACTGCACAGCGTGCTCGACGAAGTATTGGGTGACGCCTCCGGCGTGACTGGCGTGCGATTGAAAAACATTCAAGACAACCACACCCGCGAGTTGGCGGTACATGGCTGTTTTATCGCCATCGGCCACCAACCCAACACCGGTATTTTCGAAGGGCAATTGGCCATGAAAGACGGTTACATCGTCACGCAAAGCGGCTTGCAAGGCATGGCCACACAAACCAGCGTGCCGGGCGTGTTCGCTGCCGGTGATGTGCAAGACCATGTGTACCGGCAAGCCATCACCAGTGCAGGCACAGGTTGCATGGCCGCGCTGGATGCGCAACGGTTTTTAGAGCAATAAAGCTTTTTCCCGCATGCCCACACAACCCTCGTTCAAAGGCAATAAGCGCAGTTTGCCAAGCAAACTGTGCAAGGTGTGCGCGCGCGAGATGACATGGCGCAAAGCCTGGGCCAAAAACTGGGAACAGGTGCTGTATTGCTCTGACGCCTGCCGTCAACGCAAAGCGTCCGCGCCTGCTGCTTCGTGAACACGTTGTCATTGCGCGATCCAATCACACCCTTGAGACATTTGGTGTTGGTACTGGGCGATCAGTTGGATGAAAAGGCCTCTTGTCTTGAGGGCTTTGACCCGCAGCAAGACGCCATTTGGATGGCCGAGGTGGACGAGGAGTCCACACATGTCATGTCGTCTAAACAAAGAAGTTGTGTGTTTTTAAGTGCCATGCGTCACTTTGCGCAATATGTGCAAAAGCAAAACTGGCCACTTACCTATACCTTGCTTGATGCTCAGGACAACACCGGTACCTTGGCGGGTGAGTTAGACAAAGCCATTCTTCAATACATGCCGCAAGGCTTGGTGATGACCGCTCCGGGTGATTGGCGTGTGTTGCAAAGCCTGCGAGGTGTCGTGCTTAGACACGGCTTGACTCTGGATTTGAGCGACGACACGCATTTTTTCAGCACGGTGCGGGATTTTGCACAACACGCGGAGGGGCGCAAGCAAATACGCCTCGAATATTTCTACCGTGAACTCAGGCAAAAACACCAGGTCTTGATGGACGGCAAAAAACCGGTCGGCGGTCAATGGAATTTTGACGCTGATAACCGCAGCAGTTTTGGCAAAAACGGACCCGGCCACATTCCTGCGCCCACCCGGTTTGAGCCTGACGAAACAACCCGCGAGGTGATGCAACTGGTGAACAGTCGTTTTGCAGATCACCCGGGCAGTCTGGAAAGATTCGGCTGGGCAGTGAACCGCGCGCAAGCTTTACAGGTTCTCGCAGATTTCATTCAATACCGATTGCCACAGTTCGGCCAGTACCAGGATGCCATGTGGGAAGGTGAAGTCTGGCTTTACCACTCGCATCTGTCTTGCGCACTCAATCTCAAACTGCTCAACCCCAGAGAAGTGGTGGCAGCAGCTGAAAACGCTTTTCACGCTGGACACGCACCCATCGAAGCGGTAGAGGGTTTTGTGCGCCAGGTGCTGGGCTGGCGCGAATACGTGCGTGGCATTTACTGGACGCAAATGCCTGACTATGCAGAGCGCAACAGCATGCAGGCGCAGGCCAAGTTACCCGGTTTTTACTGGACGGGGGACACCGACATGGCCTGCCTGCGGGACGCGATTGGCCAAACACTGAAACACGGTTACGCACACCATATTCAGCGACTCATGGTCACAGGTTTGTATGCCCTGTTGTTCGGCGTGCATCCCAAAGAAGTACATGAGTGGTATTTGGCGGTGTATGTGGATGCCGTGGAGTGGGTGGAGTTGCCCAACACTTTGGGCATGAGCCAATACGCGGACGCAGGCCTCATGGCCAGCAAACCGTATGTGGCCAGCGGCAAATACATAGACCGCATGAGCAACCATTGCAAAGGCTGCCGCTTCAACCCGGCTCTATCTACCGGCGAGACGGCCTGCCCATTTACCACCTTGTATTGGGATTATTTGGATAAGCATGCGGACACCTTGGCGCAAAACCCGCGCATGTTGATGCAATTGAAAAATCTCAACCGCCTGTCCGACACAGAACGCCAATCCATACGGAAACAGGCGCAAAACCACCGCCTCAGCCTGAGAGCCTGAGCGGTTCTGCAATCCAATAGGCTGTTTTTCAATCAAGCTATAATGTTTGGCTGAGTGTTATTTGGCTTGCTTTAGCGGCAACCAGTGACAGGGATACCGCCCCCTTCAAAGGCGAGGTCAAGTCGGGTTTGTTCCCGGCTGTTATCAAGGAGTGTCTGATGGCACGAGTATGCGAAGTAACGGGCAAAGGCCCGATGGTGGGCAACAATGTTTCCCATGCCAACAACAAAACCAAGCGCCGTTTTCTGCCCAATCTGCAATACCGCCGTTTCTGGGTAGAAACCGAAAACCGTTGGGTGCGTTTGCGCGTGTCCAGCGCCGCATTGCGCCTGATTGACAAAAAAGGCATTGACGTGGTTCTCGCAGACATGCGCGAACGCGGCCAAGCTTAATTTTTCACCGACTTTTAAAGGACTTTCACCATGGCTTCCAAAGGCGGACGCGAAAAAATCAAGCTGGAATCAACTGCCGGCACCGGTCATTTCTACACGACCAGCAAAAA
>CANGCZ010000074.1 GCA_947452325.1 Comamonadaceae bacterium
CAGCGCCAGACGCGTCATCTCCAGGCGTTGCTCCAAGGTGAACATGGTTTTTTTATGGTGGGCGCGGGCCACGGCGATCACCACCACGTCAAACATGCGCGCAGCGCGGCGGACAATGTCTTCGTGACCCAAGGTGATGGGATCAAAAGTACCCGGGTACAAAGCGATCACTGGCTGAGACATAAGCGTCCTTGTGCTGACAGATGCGCCGGATTATGCCGCCGCTTGCAGCAAGTGGGCATGCACAGCGCCTGCTTTCAAATGCTTGCGTAATTCCCAGCCCGCAGCCACAAGCGTATCGGTGGGCCAGGCTTTGGCAGATTCCAGATAAACAAAACCGCCGGGTTTCAGACAAGCACGTGCCGATTGCAAGGCGTGGTCGTAATGCGGGAAATCGTAAGGCGGGTCCAGAAACACCAGGTCCAGGCTGTTCGGCGCTTGCTGTCGCAACATGGACAAACCATCTCCGCGTTGCAAACGCAAGCCGGTGGCTTTCAAGCGTTCGGCGTTTTTTTGCATGACCTCGATGCAATGGCTGCTGCTTTCACCGAGCCACACCGAGGCGGCTCCGCGCGACGCTGCCTCGAAACCAAGCGCTCCGGTACCGGCGAACGGGTCTGCACAATGCCAGCCGCTGAGGTCTTGGCCCAACCAGTTGAACAAGGTCTCGCGCACGCGGTCCGGCGTGGGACGCAAGCCGGGCAGTTGGGCCACCGGCAGTTTGCTGCGCTTCCACAGTCCTCCGATGATGCGGACCTCGCCGCCGGGTTTCATGGCGCCGGTCCCAAAACCACGGTGACCATGCGCTCGGGTTGCAGGTTGCGTGCAAACGCCTGCTGTATGTCGCTGACAGTGATTTTGTCGACCAGTTCGGTCCAATGGTCCAGGTAATCCAACGGCAAATCAAACCAGGCGATGTTGCTCAGGTTGTCCATCAGTTTGCGGTTGCTGTCCAGACGCAATGCAAAACCGCCTATCAAAAAATTCTTGGCGGCTTGCAACTCTTTGTCGGTGGGTCCGTCCTGCACAAAATCACTGACCACTTTGGTGGCCACCTCGATGGCTTGCTGCGCCTGGTCTGGCCGTGTTTGCAAACCCACGGTGAACGCGCCCGCGTGTTGACCCGGTGAAAAATAACTGTAAACGCTGTAGCTCAAGCCACGTTTTTCGCGCACTTGCTCGGTCAGACGGGACACAAAACCGCCGCCGCCCAACACATAGTTACCCACAATCAAGGGCAGGTAATCCGGGTGCTGCCGGGCGATGCCGGGTTGTCCGATAAAGACATGGGCTTGCGCGGATTCAAACGCAATGTCCACGCGTCTGGCCTGCTCCAGCGGTTTGACCTCCTCGACCAACGGTAACAACTCACAACTGCTGCCAGAAGGCAGTGAAGCCAATAATTGCTCGACCAACTCATTGGCCTGCTCGCGCCCGATGGCACCGACGATGCTGATTTTGGCGCGGCAAGGCACAAAGTGGCGGGCATGAAAGTCAGCCATCATCTCAGTGTCAATATTTGCCAGGCTCTCTGCCGTGGTTTCTGCACCGTAAGGGTGGCTGGCAAACACCGCTTGGGAAAAAGCTTTGCTTGCCAGCACAGAAGGCTTGGTCTCGGACTCTTGAATGCTGGCAATCCAGCGTTGTCGTTCGGTTTGCCAGACATCAGCAGGAAAAGCCGGGTAGGCCAATTGCCTTGCCGCCAGTTCAATCGCCGCCTCCAGCAATTCCGGGCGTGTCAGGCTGCGCAAACTCAGGCTCATGCGGTCCTGTGTGGCGTTGGCACCGACGATGGCCCCCAGATCAGCCCAAGCTTCGCCCAACTGGTTTTCATCCAAAGCCGAAAGATTGCCTTGCGCCTGAATCCCTTTGCTCATCATCATGGCGGTGGCTTGCGCCAGCCCGCTGTGACCCTTACCGTCGCGCCGTGTACCGGCATCAAACTCGAGTTGAAAGTCCACCATGGGCAGATTGGGAACTTCCATCAAATACACCTTGGCGCCGTTATCCAACATCCAGAATTGAATCGGGATACCGGCCATGGCGGGCGACAACAACAAGCAGGACAGTCCTGCCAACAGGTATTTTTTCATCGTGCACCTTCTGAGTGTCTGGCGCCGGGTATGGGTTTGCGCATCGCCGGGCGGGGACCAGCCTGCGGCAGCAAATTGGCCACCGTGAGTTGTTCATCCACAAAATACTTTTTCGCCACTGCCTGGACTTGTTGCGGGGTGACGGCCACCAGCGCTTCAACCAGACGATCCGGGCTGTCAAGCGGCAAGCCTTCGACCCAGTAAGTGCCTGTTTCACGCGCCTGGTTAAACAGCGAATCGCGCTGGTAAATGGTCGACGCCAGCCACTGCGCACGCACCCGTTTCATTTCAGCTTCGTTCACACCGTCACGGGCAATGTCGGCGATTTGCTCACGCAATGCGGTTTCCAGTTGTTCCACGCTTCTGCCCTTGGCAGGGACGCCGTCGAGCATGAACACCTGTGGGCCGCGCCCGCTGAAGCTGTGCGAAGCGCTGACGCTATCGGCCAGGCGGTTGTCGCCTTGCGCCAGCGCCCGGTCCAGACGCGCGCCTCGGTACCCGTCGAGTACCGCAGCCAGCATGGTCAAGGCCAGCGCGTCCTGGTTGTCAACCTGATCATCAAAAGCGGTGAAGCCGGGCACTTTCCATGACATGGCCAGGTAAGCCTGTTCGGCCGGGGCCTTGATTTGAATACGGCGGGTACCCGTTTGTGCCGGTTCAAGGCGCGGTTTTCGCACTGGCACAGGCCGGGCGGGTATCACGCCGTAAAACTCTTCGGCCCAGCGCTTGACCTGCTCGACATCCACATCGCCGACGATGACCACCGCCGCATTGGCAGGCACATACCAACGCTGGTAGAAATCGCGCGCGTCCTGCGGCGTCATGGCGTCCAGATCGCTCATCCAGCCGATGACCGGTCGACGGTAAGGCGAGGCCACAAATTGCGTGGCGTTGAGTTGCTCATACAAAAGCATGCGCGGTGAGTCGTCGGTGCGCATGCGCCGCTCTTCCTTGACCACTTCGATTTCTCGCAAAAACTCATCGTCCGGCCACTGGTTATTGGCAAACCGATCGGCCTCCAGACGCATCACGTCAACCAAACGGTTGGCCGGAATTTGCTGGTAATAGCCGGTGTAGTCTTTGTTGGTGAACGCGTTTTCGCGTCCGCCCAGCGCCGCGACTTTGCGTGAGAAATCGCCGGGTTTGACACTGGGCGTGCCTTTGAACAGCATGTGTTCGAGCACATGGGCCACGCCTGAATAGCCGTCGACTTCGTCCATGGAGCCGACGCGCAACCACAGCATGTGAACGGCAGTTGGCGCTCGGGCATCGGCTTTGACAATCAACGTCATGCCGTTTTGCAAAGTGAATTGCTGCGCCTCCTGGGCTGCTGTCATGCCAGACATCAGCACTCCGGTGACCAAGAACAACAAGCGCCAGCGAAGGCGCCATCTTTCAACACAATGGGGTTTCATAGAATGACCTGTGATGGGGCGTGCCTGTTGCACGCATCTCACATTGTAGAAACCTGCCAACATGTTCAATCTTTTCAAGCGAAAAGCCCCAATCACACCCGGTACAAACCCGCGTTCGGCGTCTGAAGTGGCGGCTCAAAGCTGGCTGGGGCGCTTGCGCAGCAGTTTGCACCGCACTGGCAGCAGCATTGCCGGTGTGTTCACCGGCAAACCGATTGACGATGATTTGTATGAAGAGCTGGAATCAGCGCTGTTGATGGCAGACGCAGGTATGCCCGCCACCGAATTCATCTTGCAGCAATTGAAACTCAAAGTGAAGCAAGCGGGCAGCAAAGATGCCTCTGAGGTCAAAGCCTTGCTGGTACAGGTGTTGACTGAATTGCTGCTGCCGCTGGAGCGCGAGCTTGACATCAGCCGACACCAACCCACGGTCATCATGGTGGCCGGCGTCAATGGCGCGGGCAAAACCACGTCCATAGGTAAGCTGACCCGGCATTTGCATGATGCCGGCGCCAGTGTCTTGCTGGCCGCCGCCGATACCTTTCGCGCTGCCGCCAAAGAGCAATTGATGGTCTGGGCAGATCGCAACCAGGTCGACATCATCAGCCAGGACCAGGGCGATCCGGCTGCTGTCAGCTTTGATGCTGTCACGGCGGGCAAAGCACGCGGGCGCGACGTGGTGCTGGTAGACACCGCCGGGCGTTTGCCGACACAGCTCCACCTGATGGATGAATTGAAAAAAATCCAACGTGTGGTGCAAAAAGCCGACGCCAGCGCGCCGCATGAAGTCCTGCTGGTCATCGACGGTAACACCGGCCAAAACGCACTGGCGCAGGTCAAAGCCTTTGACGACACACTGGGACTGAGCGGCCTGATCATCACCAAACTGGACGGCACGGCGAAAGGCGGCGTGCTGGCCGCCATCGCTTTGTGGGCGGCGCAGCGCCCGGCGTCTGCGGCCAAACCACTGGCGGTGTATTTCATCGGTATCGGTGAAAAGTTGGAAGACCTGCAAGCCTTCAAGGCCGATGAGTTTGCTCAGGCCTTGATCAACTGACCATGCAGTCAAAGCAAGCCATTGCCCAAGCCTTGCACCGGCGCGCCGCTGCAGCTGGTCGCACTCTGCACTAAAGCGAATGCCATGACGCGTCAAGCCACTCCTCAGTTGATCGCTGAACACGCCGCTCTGCTGCCTGCTCTGGTTCGCATGGGTTTGCTCAAAGACGACCAAAACCTTGAAATGTCTGCACTCACCGGCGGTGTGTCTTCGCTGATTGTCAAAGTCAGCACTGGCGGACAAAGTTTTTGCGTCAAACGCGCCTTGCCGCAACTTAAAGTCTCTGCCTTATGGGAAGCCCCGGTCAGCCGCAACCGTGGCGAAGTGGCCTGGCTGCGCTACGCCAATCGCATCATTCCCGGCTCGGTGCCACAGGTGCTGGGCGAGGACGCTCAAGACTGTATTTTTGCCATGTCGTACTTGCCCAGCGCTCTATACCCGGTGTGGAAACAGCAATTACTGGATGGCAATGTAGACCCTCGCAGCGCAACGCAAGTGGCCGGTTTGCTGGCCAAAATACACGCAGCCAGCGCGCGCGACTTGGATTTGCTTGCCCGCTTTGACCACGACGATGATTTTGTGGCCATCCGCTTGTCGCCGTATTTTTTGCATACCGCTCAACAGCACCCGGATTGCGCTGATGCATTGCACGGCTTGGTGCAGCAAACGCTGGCGCACAAACACGTATTGATTCATGGCGATGTCAGTCCGAAAAATATTCTCACTGGACCAGACGGCGTCGTGTTGTTGGATGCAGAGTGTGCGTGCCTGGGGGATGCCGCTTTTGATCTGGCTTTTGTGTTGACGCACTTGTTGCTTAAATGCATACACTTGCCCTCCAAGGCAGCGGATTTTCTGGCCTGCTTTGATGCACTCGCTGACCACTATTTGCAGCAAGTAGATTGGGAACCGGTGGTTGAACT
Organism: Comamonadaceae bacterium; assembly: GCA_947452325.1. Lineage (GTDB taxonomy): Bacteria > Pseudomonadota > Gammaproteobacteria > Burkholderiales > Burkholderiaceae_C > Limnohabitans. The sequence continues at coordinate 5,489 of CANGCZ010000074.1, forward strand.
CGAACAACGCGCCTGCGGTTTGCTCGCAGGCATGTTGTTAGCGCGCGTTGACGGCAAGTCACCGGTCGAATACCTCACACTACCGCAGCAACACGATTTCATCAGAGGCCAAACCATGGCTTGGTTACAACACCCCGCCAAGCGCTTATCCCTCATGCGCCAACAGTGGACGACATATTCATGAAAACAGCCATCAGACACATTCAAGCCCGCCGCATCTGGGACTCGCGCGGCCGACCCACCGTCGAGGTGGATGTGCAATTGCAAGACGGCAGCACAGGTCGTGGTGTGGCGCCAGCGGGCGCATCGCGCGGCAGCCGTGAAGCGCTTGAGTTGCGCGATGGCGGCGCGTTGCTCGGCGGCCTGGATGTGTCGCAAGCCCTTGCCCATGTCAACGGTGAAATAGCCCACGCATTGCACGGACTCGACGCTTTGGATCAGGCCGGTGCCGACAAGCTATTGATTGAACTCGACGGCACTCCGCTGAAAAGCCGTTTGGGTGCCAACGCCACCATAGCCACTTCGCTGGCCATAGCCCAAGCGGCGGCCTTGTCGCAGGCCATGCCCTTGTGGCATTACCTGTCCCATGGGGCGGCAGTGAGTCTGCCCATGCCGCAAATACAAATCTTCGGCGGCGGTGCGCACGCTGGCAGGCGCGTAGACATTCAGGATTTTTTGGTCATGCCTATAGGGGCGCAATCATTTGACGAAGCGCTGGTGATGGTAGCCAACGTCTACCACGCAGCCGGTCGACTGATGGAGCAGCGCGGCAAACGGGGCGGCGTGGCCGACGAAGGCGGCTGGTGGCCGGATTTCTCTTCGAATGAAGAAGCCCTGCAAACTTTGACGCTGGCCATAGAAACAGCCGGTTACCGGCATGACCAGGTGGGAATTGCCGTTGATGTAGCCGCTTCCGAGTTCGGTACCAAAGGAACATACACCTTGGGCTTGGACAAGCACGTTTACAGCACAGAGGAATGGCTGGAGGTGCTGCTGCGCTGGGTCCACACCTACCCGATCATTTCGGTTGAAGACCCGTTTGCAGAGGACGACACGCCTGGCATGCAGGCTTTCACCCAAGCCGTGGGCGAACGCATACAAGTGATTGGCGACGATTACCTGGTCACCAGCGTGCCCTTGATTGAAGCGGCCGTGCGAGACAAAGCTTGTAATGCGGTATTGCTCAAACCAAACCAGGTGGGTACCTTGAGCGAAACCTATCAAGCCATGTTGAGTGCACGCGCTGCAGGCATGGGCATGGTGGTGTCGGCACGCTCTGGCGAAACCGAAGACACGGCCATTGTGCATCTGGCCACCGGCTGGAACACCGGCCAACTCAAAGTCGGTTCTTTTGCCAGATCCGAGCGCATGGCTAAATGGAACGAAGGTTTACGCATTGAAAATTCAGCGCTGTTTAAAGGCGGTTTCGCTGGCACTCTGGGATTGCCGCTTGTGAAAAGCTGAACTCAGACAACCGAGAATGGGCGTTGGTGTGAGTTTTCTTTCAGCGAAAACTCGCACAACCAGTGTTCAAGTCAATAAGGGGTTCAACGCTCGTTGGTATTTTCTGCATTGCTGTCCACAGGTTCCACATTGTCAAACAAAGGCAAATCTAATGATTTTTGCAATCCTTCGGGCAATACCAGTATCGGGCTGCTTGCCTCCGCGCTGCTTAAAGGCTTGCTCAGTGTCCATGGCGCAAATTTAAAGGCTTGAGCGGTGACTGCTTGAACTTGAATAGCAGGTGAAGAAACCACCGTCTCCGCCAGTATTTGTTCAATGCTGCCAGCAAAATTGTCTACGTAGGTGATGTTGTAGTTGCCACTGACGTCTGCGTTACCGCTGTCTTGGATAGTCACACCGCTGGCACGAACGGTTTTACCGCTGCCCGCGTTCTTGTCTAAGAACACTTGCGAGCCTGCGGTCTTCACGGTCTCACCGGCACCTGCACCGGCAATCGCCCCCACGCTGCCCGCCCCGCTTGCTGCGGTCGTGCCGTCGTAGGTCTTTCTCACTGCTGTGGCCGTCACCGTCAAGTCGGCTTTGTCTATCTGGCTGGCGGTGTTGTCTACGTAGG
>CANGCZ010000075.1 GCA_947452325.1 Comamonadaceae bacterium
CAAATACGAGTTCTTCGGTGAGTTCAATCCAGCGACCGCCAAAGGTGTGGTCATCGCCGAATAAGTAAGGAGAACATCATGCTGGGTACCGGAATCATTGTTTTCAGAGAAACCCTGGAAGCTGCCTTATTCATCGGCATCGTGGCAGCCTCAACCAAAGGGCTGGATAAGCGCACACGTTGGCTGAGCCTGGGTGTGGCCATGGGAATCTGCGGTTCTTTGCTGATGGCATCCGCCATGGACAGCATCAGCAACTGGGCAGAAGGCTTTGGTACCGACTTGGTCACGTCATGCATTTTGATTCTTGCATTGGCTATGCTGGCATGGCATTGCATTTGGGTGTCTGCGCATGCCAAAGACATGGTCAAGGATGCTCGCTCTCTTGGCAGCAATGCCGCCAGCGGCAACAGCAGTTTATGGGCACTCAGCGTCGCCGTCGGCTTGTCTGTGTTGCGCGAAGGCGCAGAAACCGTGTTGTTCGTAGGAGGACTGGTTTCGGGCAGTTCAGAGTCTGCGGCGACCATCGCCTTCAGCGTGTCAGCGGGTCTGGCCAGCGGTGCCTTGGCCGGTTGGCTGGTGTATGCAGGGCTGGGCAAAGTCAAACCCCAGCGACTGTTTGCCGTCACCAATGTATTGATACTGTTGCTTGCAGGTAATCTGGCCAGCCAATTGGCCAAGACCTTGAACCAGGCTGATGTTCTTCCCTATTTGAGTGACAACGCATGGGATTTGTCTGAACTCTTGCCTAACGAATCAGCACCCGGCATGCTGTTGCACGGCATCATCGGATATGACGCCAACCCCATGCAGCTTCAGTTGCTGTTTTATGTAAGCACTGTGGTTTTGATTTATTTTGCTTCCCGGCTTGTTTTTCAACGGGTCAACCAACCGCAATTGAAGCCGGTGTAAAAAACACAAGCAACACCTATGACTGAAAGCTCACGCCCCGGGGAATCAAACGGTGCTCATAGGCCTGGCGCGTGAGCTCTTCTCGGTAATCCGGGTGCGCAATGGAGATCAAAGCCAATGCGCGTTCAGGCACAGACTTTCCTTTGAGATTGACGATGCCATATTCGGTGACCACGTACATCATGTCGGTACGCGGCGTGGTCACCATGTTGCCGGGTGTCAATGACAAAGCGATGCGGCTTTTGCGCTCGCCCCGTTTGTCAAAGGTAGACGACAAGCACATGAATGACTTGCCTCCTTCGGAGGCATAAGCCCCACGAACAAATTGCAACTGACCGCCGGTACCGCTGATGTGACGAAAACCGTCTGACTCGGAAGCCGCCTGCCCCTGCAAATCCATTTGCGTGGTGTTGTTGATGGCAACCACGCGGTGGTTTCGCATGATTTCATGTGGCAAATTGGTGTCAGCCACGGGCAGACAAGCCATGTCAGGGTTGCGGTGCAAGCTGTCGTAATACGCCTGTGAACCTAAGCCGAATGAAAACGCCATCTTGCCGGTGTGGAGTTGCTTGCGGGCATTGGTGATTTTTCCGGCATGGTAGAGCGCCATCATGCCCTCGGTCAGCATTTCAGAATGCACGCCCAAATCTTTGGCGTTGCTGTGCAGCAATTGTTCGCACACAGCATTGGGCATACCACCAATGCCTATTTGCAAACAAGAACCGTCTTCAATTTCAGCGGCTATCAATTTGCCCACAGCAATGTCCACCTCAGAGGCCGGAGGATTCGGCAGCACAGGCGCGGGTTGGTTGTCGCCTTCGATGATGAAATCGACTTCGCTGATGTGCACGCCATTTTTTACACCAAACACATAGGGCAAGCCGTCGGTGATTTCCACCATGACCACCCGGGCACGTTCGATGATGTCGCGGTGCCATAAATTGGCGGCGCTGAAGTTAAAAAAACCGTTCTCATCCATTCGGCAGGTCTTGAGCACAACGATGTCTACCGGTGGAATGAAGCGCCGGTAGTAGTCGGGAATTTCACCAAGGTTGACCGGCAGGTAATGCACTCGTCCGGCGTCGTGCATTTTGCGGTCGTAGCCTGAAAAATGCATGCTGAACAAATGAAAGTGCTTGCCCTGAGGGTCCTGGTCCAACACCGCACGCGGGCGCATGGTGATGCAGGAGCGAAACTTCACATCATGCAATTCTTCTTTTCGCTCGGCGAGTGCGCGGTCAAACACATCGGGTTGACACAAGGTGGCACCGTAATCGATCCACATGCCGGACCTGACCATGGACGCGGCTTGCTCGGCTGAAATGGTTTGGGCAGCTTGCAAGGCTTGGCGCGTAGACATAAAAATGAATTCAAGCTAAATGGATATTTAAGCTTAAAAATTTAATGTTCTTTTGTCAACCGCCAATGCGGCCTCTTTGGTCGATTCGCTGAGCGAGGGATGCGCATGGCAAATACGCGCAATGTCCTCGGCGCTGGCTTTGAATGCCATGGCCACGGTGGCTTCAGAAATCAATTCACTGGCTTGCGGTCCGATGATGTGCACGCCCAAAATTTCATCTGTCTTCGCATCCGCCAGCATCTTGACCATGCCGGTGGTGTCGCCCAAAGCGCGCGCCCGGCCATTGGCCAGGAATGGGAACGTGCCTGATTTGTAGGCCACGCCATCGGCCTTGAGTTGTTGTTCAGTGCGTCCGACCCAGGCGATTTCAGGGCTGGTGTAAATGACCCAAGGCACCAGATTGAAATCCACATGACCGTGTTGACCGGCGATGCGCTCAGCCACTGCCACGCCCTCTTCTTCCGCCTTGTGCGCGAGCATGGGGCCGCGCACCACGTCGCCTACCGCCCAGACGCCGGGCAAAGCGGTTTTGCAATCGGCGTCCACGACTATCGCGCCGCGCTCGTCGAGTTGCAAGCCCACCGCTTCGACATTCAAACCTGTGGTGTTGGGCACCCTGCCAATGCTGACGATCAACTTGTCAACGTCCAAAGTTTGCGCTTCGCCTTTGGCATTGGTGTAGCTGACACTGACACCTTTTTTGCTGTTCTTGATATCGCCGACTTTCACGCCGAGTTGGATATTCAAACCTTGTTTGTCGAAAATCTTTTTGGCTTCTTTGGCGATTTGTTCGTCTACCGCGCCTAGGAAAGTGGGCAAGCCTTCCAAAATGGTGACCTCTGCGCCCAGTCGTCGCCAGACCGAGCCCATTTCCAAACCGATGACACCTGAGCCAATGAGCGCGAGTTTTTTCGGCACTGCGCCTATGCGCAAAGCACCGTCGTTTGACAACACATTGACTTCGTCAAACGCCACACCGGACAATGCACGTGCGCTGGAACCGGTAGCAACAATGATTTGTTTAGCTGTCAACGACTCTTGTGCTTTTCCGGATACTTTGATTTCATAACCGGCTTCAGACTTGCTGGCGAAACTGCCGCGTCCGTGAAAAAACGTGACCTTGTTTTTCTTGAACAAATACAAAATGCCGTCGTTGTTTTGCTTGACCACCGTGTCTTTGCGGGCGAGCATTTTGGCCACGTCCATTTTCACGTTGGTGGCGCTGATGCCGTGCTCGGCGAAATGGTGGTTCGCCTGCTCGAAGTGTTCGGACGATTGCAACAAGGCTTTGGAGGGAATACAGCCTACATTGGTGCAAGTGCCGCCAGGGGCCGGGCCGCCTGACGCGTTTTGCCACTCGTCGATACAGGCGACGTTCATGCCGAGTTGGGCTGCGCGAATCGCAGCGATATAGCCGCCGGGACCGGCGCCGATGACGATGACATCAAATGTTTTGCTCATAGGGTACTCTGATGGGAAAAGTGGTGTGGCAAATCAACTAGGCTGAGATTTGCTCAAAAGAAAAGGTGGGGATATCTGCACGTTCGCGCGCATGCTCCATCGTGATGGCACAGACCTGACCTTTGTCATCTAAATCGAGCAAGGTGTTTTCATCCAGATCTTTGGTTTCTGAAATAGGACCTTGCTTGAATTCAATGTACAAAGTGTCAGTGTCTTGGAAATATTTGATCTTCACAATTTGAATCCTCGATCAAAAAAAACATTGTGAATAGTTTCGCCGTCGTCCAGCAAAACCACCCTAACAATGTAGATCAGATGTCAAACAGCAAACGCGCCGGATCTTCCAGTGCCTCTTTCATGGCAACCAGGCCCAATACAGCCTCGCGTCCGTCAATGATGCGGTGGTCGTAAGACATGGCGAAATAGTTCATGGGGCGAACCACCACTTGACCGTTTTCCACCACAGCGCGGTCCTTGGTGGCATGCACACCCAAAATGGCCGACTGCGGCGGGTTGATGATGGGAGTGGACAGCATAGAGCCGAACACGCCGCCATTGCTGATGGAGAACGTACCACCGGTCATCTCTTCAATGCCGAGTTTGCCGTCTCGCGCTTTAGCCCCGTATTCGGCGATCTTCTTTTCGATCTCGGCAAAACTCATTTGGTCGGCGTTACGCAAAATCGGCACCACCAAGCCACGCGGTGAACCGACTGCAATACCGATGTCAAAGTAACCGTGGTAAACAATGTCGTTGCCGTCCACAGACGCATTGAGCACGGGATATTTCTTCAAGGCATGCACCGCGGCTTTGACAAAAAAGCTCATAAAGCCGATCTTCACGCCGTGTTCTTTTTCAAACTTCTCCTGAAAACGCTTGCGCATTTCCATCACCGGCGCCATGTTGATTTCGTTGAACGTGGTGAGAATGGCGTTGGTGGATTGAGATTGCAACAAGCGTTCGGCCACGCGGGCACGCAAGCGGCTCATGGGCACGCGTTGCTCGGGGCGCTCGCCCAAATTGACCGAGGGACCATCGACTTGCGGCAACACCTTGGTAGGCACACCGGTTGGTATAGCTGCAGGCGCAGGCTTGACACCGGCAGCCACTGCACCGATCACATCGCCTTTGGTGACGCGACCGTCTTTGCCAGTGCCAGTGACTGACCCGGCCGCGAGTTGGTTGTCGGCCATCAGTTTGGCAGCAGCCGGCATGAGCACATCAGACTTGGATGAAAAAGATGCCGCAGGCGCAGCGACAGTGGGTGCCGCAGTCACAGGTGCCGCAGGCTTTGCAGCGGCAGCCGCAGGTGCGGCAGCAGATGCGCTGGCAGCCGTGTCAATGCGCGCGATCAATTGGTCGGCCATCACGGTGCTGCCATCGGCGCACAGGATTTCCACCAGCACCCCGGCAGACGGCGCAGGGACTTCCAGCACCACTTTGTCGGTTTCGACATCGATGAGAATTTCGTCAGCGCTGACGGCTTCACCGACTTTCTTTTTCCATTGCAACAAGGTGGCTTCGGCCACCGATTCGGATAACTGAGGGACTTTGACTTCGACGATAGACATGTTGTATTCCTGAATGTTTGAAGGGCTGAGCTCTGCGCGCACACGCGCTGCAAGAGCGGCTTACTTGGTCAATATGAAACCTTTGAGACGGCCGAACGCACCATCGACCAGGGCTTTTTGCTGCTCCTGGTGCAAATGCGAATAACCGACAGCCGGTGAGGCTGAAGCGGCGCGGCCGCTGTAGCCCAGCTTCTGGCCATTGGCCATGTTTTCAAACAAGTAGTGCTGCACAAAGAACCATGCACCCTGGTTTTGCGGCTCGTCCTGACACCAGACCACCTCGGTGGCGTTCGGGTATTTTTTCAACTCGGCGGCAAACACTTTGTGCGGGAACGGATAGAGCTGCTCCAGACGCAACAAAACCGTGTCGTCATGTCCGCCCTCTTCGCGTTTTTTCGACAAGTCGTAATACACCTTGCCGGAGCAAACCACGATGCGTTTGACCTTATCGGCTTTGATATCCTTGACCTCGGGAATGATGGTCTGGAAACCGCCCTTGGTGAACTCGGACACCGGTGACGCGGCATCCTTGTGGCGCAGCAGCGATTTGGGCGTGAAGATGATCAAAGGCTTGCGCAAATTGCGCACCATCTGACGGCGCAGCACATGGAAGATTTGGCTGGCTGTCGTCGGCTGCACGATTTGCATATTGGTGTCAGCCGCCAATTGCATGAACCGCTCGACACGCGCCGAGCTGTGCTCAGGCCCCTGGCCTTCGTAGCCGTGAGGCAGCATCAAAGTGATGCCATTCACGCGGCCCCATTTCACTTCGCCGGAGGCAATGAACTGGTCGATCACCACTTGCGCACCGTTGGCGAAATCGCCGAATTGCGCTTCCCAGATGACCAAGGTGTTTGGATCGTTAGAGGCGTAACCGTACTCGAACCCCAGCACCGCTTCTTCGGAAAGAATCGAGTCGATGACAACAAAAGGCGACTGGTTGTCAGCCACGTTTTGCAAGGGAATGTAGGTGCCGGTGTCCCATTTTTCACGGTTCTGATCGTGGATCACTGCATGGCGGTGGGTGAAGGTGCCACGGCCGGAATCTTCCCCGGACAAGCGCACCGGAAAACCGCTGGCCACCAATGAAGCAAAGGCCATGTGTTCGCCCATGCCCCAGTCCACCGGCAAATCACCACGACCCATGGCAGCGCGGTCATCCAATACTTTTTTCACCAGCGAATGTGGCGTCACACCGGCTGGCAAAGTGGTGATGCGTTCGGCCAGACGTTTCCACTCGGCCATAGGCAAAGCAGTGTCTGCAGAGTCAGTCCATTTCTTGCCGAGGAAGGGGCTCCAGTCCACGGTGAATTTGGTTTTGAAATTGGTCAGCACAGGTTCTGAGGTGTTTTTACCCGCATCCAACGCAGCGCGGTAGGTTTTCACCATGTCCTCGCCTATGGTTTCGCCCAAACCTTGAGCCGCCAAACGGTCGGCATACAGTTTGCGCGTACCCGGATGAGCCGCGATTTTTTTGTACATCAACGGTTGCGTGAGGCTGGGTGTGTCTTGCTCGTTGTGACCGAGTTTGCGGTAGCAAGTGATATCCACCACCACGTCCTGGCGGAAAGTCATTCGGTATTCCAATGCCAATTGCGTGGCCAACACCACCGCTTCAGGATCATCGCCATTCACATGCAACACCGGTGCTTCGACCATCTTGACGATGTCGGTGCAAAACGCGGAGGAGCGCATGTCGCGCGGGTCTGAGGTGGTGAAACCGATCTGGTTGTTGATGATGATGTGCACTGTGCCGCCAGTGGTGTAGCCACGGGTTTGCGCCAGCGCCAGCGTTTCCTGATTGACGCCTTGACCGCCAAACGCGGCGTCGCCGTGCACCAGCACAGGCAACACCTGGCTGCCCGTGGGGTCGCTGCGTCGGTCCATGCGCGAACGCACAGAGCCTTCGACCACCGGATTCACAATTTCCAAATGCGAGGGGTTGAAAGCCAGCGACAAATGCACCGGTCCTCCTGTCGTGGACACATCCGAGCTAAAGCCCTGGTGGTATTTCACGTCACCGGCTGGTAATTCTTCGGGAGCGGTGTGGTCGAACTCGGCGAACAAATCTTTGGGCATTTTGCCCATGATGTTGACCAGCACATTCAATCGGCCACGGTGCGCCATGCCGATGACGACTTCTTGCACACCTTGGTTACCGGCGGCTTGAATCAGCTCATCCATGGCCGCGATAAAGCTTTCGCCGCCTTCTAGAGAGAAGCGCTTTTGACCGACATACTTGGTGTGCAGATAACGCTC
>CANGCZ010000076.1 GCA_947452325.1 Comamonadaceae bacterium
AGACACCGGCAATACCGACGATTTCACCTGCGAAAACTTGCAAATCGACTGCTGACAAACGCGTACCAAACGGGTCAAGACTAGCCAGACTGAGTTGATTGACATCCAGCACCAGTTGTCCGGGCCTGCGTTGACTGTGAACCAAGGCAGGCGGTTCGCTGCCAATCATCATTTGACTCAGTGTGGCGTTGGTCTGTTCGCGCGGATCGCATTCACCGGTGACCCGACCTGCCCGCAACACCGTGCAATGCGTGCACAACGCTCGAATCTCGTGCAACTTATGGCTGATGTACAAAATGCTGCAGCCCTCGACAACCAGTTGGCGCAACACAGTAAACAACTTATCCACCGCTTGCGGCGTCAGTACGGAGGTTGGCTCGTCCAATATCAATAAACGCGGTTCACACAACAAAGCGCGAATGATTTCCACCCTTTGCATTTCACCGACACTGAGCGTGTGCACCGGCCTGTCAGGCTCCAAGTCAAGACCGTAGGCCGCTGCTTTGTCTTGAATGCGGCGAGTGACCTCGGCCAGCGACAGCGATTTATCCAAACCCAGCCAGACGTTTTGCGCGACGCTCAAGGTATCAAACAAACTGAAATGCTGGAACACCATGCTGATGCCTAAAGCTCTGGCTTGCTGCGGATTGCGAATACGAACCGACTTACCGTCAAAGCTGATATCACCTTGATCGGGTTGAATCGCACCGTAAATGATTTTCATCAGTGTGGATTTGCCGGCGCCGTTTTCGCCCAGAATGGCATGAATCTCACCCGGCATGACCTGTAATGAAACACCGTCATTGGCCACCACGCCGGGGTAGCGCTTGCTGATGTTGCGCAATTCAAGCAAGGAAGTATTCATGGAAAAGCGCCGACGCATGGTGGTTATGTCTTTGGGCGTGCTGGCCACGCTGACCAAGCTCATTCAAGCCCCGCCCAACACAGCCCTCTCCTGCTCATTCAACACTGGTCCTTCAAGGGTGACGCGATCTTGTTGAACCTGGCCGTCTCTGAATTTCTCAATCACCGGCTTGAGCGCCGGGTCAATATGCGATTCATCAAAGCCATTAAACAAAGTACCCAACAATGAACGCTTGACATCGCTGGTGCCCATGAACCAATCGGCCAGCGGAAACGTCAGGTTCATGTTTTTATGCATCATGATGCCCAGATTGTGGTGGGCGGCGTGGTGTCTGCGGATGGTGTTGATGAAAGGCATGTGCCTGACAAATGCGTTTTCCTGTATATGGCAGCAAAAGTGAAATGTCTCGTACAACACATAGTGGCCAATCACCGTCATGTAAGCAATGTAGCCTGCGTTCGCCCCGAACAGGTTCGCGCATACAAGTGCAAGCGCACCACCGCCCACACCCAGCACCGTCAATACGCGCCACGGAAAAAACACAATCCGGAATTCGCGCAGGCTGTCAATGGTGTAATCGGTATCGGTGAAATACTGGTGGTGCTGGCGCGTGTGGCGGTCGTAAATGGCGCGCAATGCAAAAACATCGATATGCCTGTGCATCACGTATTTGTGCATCGCCCATTCGCCGAAATTGCCTGCAATAGCGACCGGCAACACCATCCACCAGGCCCAGGTGGCGTGATCAAGCTGATCGAAACAAAAAAACAGCAGGCTGATGCCCACCACATACATCACACCGACATGCAACAAACCGTTGTAAAAAGGACTGATATTGTCGCGGTACGTCTCTCTGAATCGGCGTTGCCGTTCGGTCATCACCATGGGTTTAGAAACATTTGTCATGCTTGTCTCCTGCAAGAGGTATAGCGAAGCGATACACAGAACATCAAAGAACCAGCAAAGCCCTGAAGTCATTCACATTGGTGTGCGTGGGACCACTGACCACCAAGTCGCCCAATGCTTCAAACAGCCGGTAACTGTCATTGCGGTCTGCGAATGCGGCGGGCTTCAGAGCGAGGCGGTCGCAGCGCTGCAAACTGTCCGGTGTGACCAAAGCACCTGCATTGTCTTCAACGCCGTCTATCCCATCGGTGTCTGCAGCCAATGCCCACACACCGTCTTGTGCTTGCAATGCCATGGCCAGTCCCAGACAAAACTCACCGGCTCGTCCCCCCTTGCCTTTGGGAAAACCAGCCACCGGCGGGCGTAGGGTGACCGTGGTTTCGCCGCCGCTCACAATCACACATGGTTTTTGAAACGGCCCATGTCCGCGTGCAGCTGCGCGTGCCAATGCGGCATGTACTTTGGCCACTTCACGCGATTCGCCTTCTATTTCGTCAGACAACACATAGGCGTTCAAACCCGCAGCGCGCGCCGCTTCAGCAGCTGCTTGCAAGGATTGCATGGGTGTGGCCATCATCATCACTTGATGACCTGCAAACACCGCGTCGCCGGGTTTAGGCGTTTCCAAAGCGCCTGTTTGCAACGCAAAACGCACACCATCAGGCATGCTGATGCCGTACCTGTCCAACAATGCCAGTGCTTGTTCACAAGTGGTTTCATCCGGCACGGTCGGCCCGCTGGCAATCACCGCCGGGTCGTCTCCCGGCACATCACTGATGGTCAGCGTCACTACCTTGGCCGGGTGACAAGCGGCAGCCAAGCGCCCACCTTTGATGCGCGAAAGGTGTTTGCGCACGGTGTTCATTTCGCCTATGGGTGCACCGCTTTCCAGCAATTCACGGTTGATGCGCTGCTTGTCTGACAATGTCAATCCGTCGGCCGGCATGGTGAGCAATGAAGAACCACCACCTGAGATCAGGCAGATCACCAAATCATCGGCGCTCAAGCCCCGGGTCAGCGCCAGCAAACGCTGTGAAGCCTCCACGCCCGCTTGGTCAGGCACAGGATGCGATGCTTCCACAACCTCAATGCGCTGCGGTAAACCCGGCGGGCGCGGCGGCGTGTGGTGGTAGCGCGTGACCACCAAACCAGTCAAAGAGGCACTGGCAGGCCACAAACTCTCCAACGCATGCGCCATGGCACCGGCCGCTTTGCCCGCACCCACCACAATGGTTCTCCCACGCGGTGGCGGTGGCAATAAGCCTTGCATATTCAACAAAGGCTGGGCACGCGCCACGGCAGTATCAAACAAATAGCGCAAAAACGCCTTAGGATTCTGGTGAGGGTAAGGATAAGCGGCCATAACACCCTAGGATAACGGATGGCCTCAAGTTCAAGCTACGGCTGCCGATCTTGTATTTGATTAACCACGAAAGCCGATCATGCAAGCCTCTGACGTCAGCAAATACCTGAAAGACACCGCCAGCAACACGGACAACCTGTGGCTGATGTTTGCATCCGTGGTGTTTTTTCCGCTGGTCATGGCATGGGCCGTCTGGAAATTGCTGAACAAAGGCGCAGGTGCTTTCCTGGCCCAAGCCCTTTACAACGATAAATTGAAGTTCCATCAAGACGCCCGGATTGAAACGCAAAAGCAAGCGCACAAGCAACAAATGATGCAGGAATACCAAGCCTACATGGCTCAGCGTGAAAAACGCTTGCAGGCTTACGAGAGAAAACTCAGAAACCAGTCGCCCCCGCCTGCTTGAAAATGCTAAATTCGCATGCGTCGCAAGTGCGCAGTGCGATACAGGCAGCAAACAGACAAGGCGCTGACAATATGCGTCAAAGAATAAAACCACAGGAGCGTCATGAGTCTTACCCGTTTTTATGCCTATGCAGGCTTGCTCCTGGTGTTCCAACTGACTGGCTGCGCTGTGGTGTCGTTGCTGGAAAAACCCGGGCCATCCACAAACCCTCAGGCTGAAAAACCCGAGGGCAAGCCGCCCATGTCGACGCCAGCACTACCCGCACCACCTCAGCCAGAGGTCGTGCCTGTACCTTCGCACAGCCCATCCACCGCAGAGTCCCCGGTCAAACCACCCCCTGTAGCTGCCCCTTTACCTTCACCCTTACCAGCTCCTGCACCCGTCCCTGCGCCGAAACCGCAGCCTGCGCCCGCACCCAAACCTAAACCCGAAAGTGTGCCCTTGCCGCCGCCTGCGCCAGCGCCTGTGCCTCCCGCTAGCACCGAGGTACCGCCGAGCCTGCAATCCTTGGCTACAAGCCCTGATGACTACAGACAAGATGCAGCGCGGCATTTGTATCGCCAGTATTCACACCGGATTTACAAGGGCAAACTGCCGCCCATGCTCAAGTCGGTGGGTGTGGTCGATGTTGTCATTGGCCCCAAAGGACAGGTATTGAATATCAACTGGTGGCGTGCACCCAGGCATGCGGATGTCACCAAGGAAATTGAAAACTTGATTCTGAGCGCCGGGCCTTATCCAGCGCCCGTCAAACTGCGCAAAGTGACCTATACCGAAACTTGGCTATGGCATGACAGCGGGCATTTTCAATTGGATACGTTGACAGAAGGTCAAAAATAAAGCGATTGCCAGCGATGACCTTGTCACACTCAAACGACCCAACCGATTTCACACTGGATTGGCTGAACCGTGCCGATGACAACAGCGCCATGCAATGGCTAAATGGTTTGTACGGACAAAGCCCGTGGGTGTCACAAGCCTGTCTCGCACGCCGCCCGTTCCGCAGTTTGGCGCATCTGAAATGGGCATTGGCTGATGTGGTGGCAAAGGCCGGTCACGAAAAGCAACTGGCTTTGATCAAGGCTTGCTCTTTGCCAGCAAACAGAACGCCTAGCGACTCGGAAAGCTCATCAACCTCCTCAGATAGCACTGCCGATTGCTTGCCAGATACAACTGGCCAAACCTTGCAGTCACACCCCTTGCAACTGGCTTACCAGGAACGCTTTGGCTGGCCTTTCATCATTGATGTGCTCGGACCTCGTGGACAGGGGTTGCAGCCTCAGACCCTTTTGAATGAACTCAAACGTCGTCTGCATTCATCTCAATCAGTTGAATTTTCAGAGTGTTTGCGCCAGATTCACCGCATGGCAGAAGCCCGTTTGAACGACAAATGCCGGATGTCACCTGTTTTGGGTGAAGAGCTTTGGGACTGGCATGAGTGGTTAGCGCAATTCAGCGACCCGGGCTATGCCGAACACGGTCAGTTAAGCCTGAGCTATCTCACGCCCGCCCACCAGGCCTGCGCACAAACACTGGTGTTAGGCATGCGCGCCTGCGGATTTGATGAAGTATTCATGGATGCGGTAGGCAACGTGGTGGGGCGTTACCACCCGCTCAAGCCTGGCTCGAAATATGTGCTGACCGGCAGCCATTACGACACCGTGCGCAACGGCGGCAAATACGATGGACGGCTGGGCATTTTCGTCCCCATGGTCTGTGTGCGCGAACTGGTGCGCAAGGGTAAACGCTTGAACGCAGGTTTGGAGGTGGTCGCTTTTGCCGAAGAAGAAGGCCAGCGATACAAAGCCACCTTCCTCGCATCGAGTGCGCTGACCGGTGGTTTTCGTGAAGAATGGCTGAATCAAACAGACGCTGAAGGCGTCAGCATGAGACAGGCCATGCAACAAGCCGGTTTAAACCCTGCAGACATACCCGCCATACGGCGTGAGCCGTCAAACTACCTCGGCTTTGTCGAAGTGCATATCGAACAAGGCCCGGTGTTGCAAAGCTTGAATCTGCCATTGGGTGTGGTGACTTCCATTAACGGCAGTGTGCGTTATCTGATACAAATTCACGGCACCGCCAGCCACGCTGGCACCAGTCCCATGCACCAACGTCAGGATGCAGTGGCCGCTTTTGCTGAGTGGGCAGTCTTTGTGGAAGAGCGTGCGCGGGCCGATGGCGACTCGGTCGCAACGGTGGGCATGCTCAATGTGCCGCAAGGTTCAGTCAATGTGGTGCCCGGCAGTTGCCATTTCAGCTTGGACATGCGCGCGCCCACTGACGCGCAACGCGATGCCATGGCCGACGATATCCTGCGACGGCTGCATGCGGTGTGTGAACAACGCGGATTGCAAGTGCAGCGCGAGGAAATCGTGCGCGCCGCCGCCGCTCCGAGTGACCCCGGCCTGCAACAACGATGGGAAAGTGTGGTCAAGTCTTTGGGCTTGACGGTGCATCGCATGCCCAGCGGCGCAGGCCACGACGCCATGAAGCTGCACGACATCCTGCCGCAAGCCATGTTGTTTGTGCGCGGTGAACACCAAGGCATCAGCCACAACCCGCTGGAATGCACCACCGCGGACGACATGCAACTGGCGATTCAGGCTTTTTCGTTACTTATGGACGGTTTTTCAACTTAATGGGTACATAAGCGAAGAAGCTGCCTGTAGATTTACAGTTTCAGTTTTTGTATTTTTAATATTTTTCGCATTTTTTGCGAATATCATTTAGCCCAAATTCATTTTCTGCATTTTCAGCAGATTTCAACCTTGTCCGGGCACCTATCGCTATGGAAACAACTCACAAGCCACACACGCCTGCCGTGAAAACCACACCAACCTTGGCTGATTGGATATTCATTCTGATCGTTTTGGCCATTTTGTCGTTGGTCGCCAATCTTGGTCATTCTGCTTACCTAGAGGCCATGCACACTGAAAACAGCAAGAAAAACGGTGAGGAAATTTCTGCTTGGCTGACAGAGGCCGGCACCGCTCGTTTTAAAAAGAACTACGAACACACTGCTTGCGCGGGCGGCAAAGCGCCGGTCAAACCTGTTGAAGTTGACGCTGATGGCGACGGCGAACCCGATGTGAACACTGAACCTGTGCCGGGTACATGGGGGGCCTGCTTCCAGTACCTGATGACCCAAACAGATTTGAAAAACCTGGTCAATCCATTTTTCGATGAGACGCCTAAATTCATTGCAGCTTGCAACCCGGATGATGAATCACTGATGGGCTCTGTGGTGCTTGAAAAAATGGTCGCCACCCCGCCAGGCTCGGCGGTGCCGGTGATCAATTCGCAGTTGATGGACACCGACCCTATCGATCAAAAAATGCAATTGCGCGTGTCCATTTGTGACAAAGGCTCATACGCCATCAAGATAGCTGAATTCGAATTCTGAGGCAGACCATGGAAAACAATACACAAGCACCCCGCCTGATTGATCTGGATGCCAAAACCCTGATGGGACAGGAAGTTGAAGCTGATATTTCTTCCCAATTACCCATGCGTCAATGGTTGTATGCATGGTTGCTCAACCCGGACATTCCCGGTAATTACCAAAAAGTCATCGATAAGTGGATTGGTCTGCTTATCGTTGCCAACTTATTCACTTTGGTTTTAGAGCACGTTCCCGCCGTCTTTGAGCCTTACAAGCACTATTTCCATATCTTTGATCTGGTCTCCATCACTGTGTTTGTGGTTGAGTACTTGATGCGTCTTTACTTGGCACCTGAAGATTTTGAATTCAATAAACGCAAATTGCCGCGTTTGGCTTACATATTTAGCCCGTTTGCCATCATCGATTTTCTGGCTGTTGCGCCCTTCTTTTTACAGTCCTTCATCCCCGTGGACTTGCGCGCCTTGCGATTCTTGCGGTTGCTGCGAATCTTGAAACTGTTTCGCATTGTGATTCCGGCTTTCAAAGAATTTGGTGAACTCAACCGCGGTCGCACTTTCCGTCAACGAATACACGCATTGGTATTTCCAAGTGCATA
>CANGCZ010000077.1 GCA_947452325.1 Comamonadaceae bacterium
TACGCCGCGCCCGCCACATGGGCCTGGCCGATGAATTGCGCATGGAACGCGACATGGTGAGACACAGTTTTCACCCGGCGCATTTGCAGCGCGGCCCGGCGCACAGTGACACGGTAGAAGGCATACGTGCACTGGCCGTGGACAAAGACCATGCACCTAAATGGCAGCCAGAGCGTATGGAAGACATCAGCCCTGGTATGGTGAAGCCGTTTTTCCAAAGTGCGTGGCCGGTGCATGCGCACCCGCTGCGAAATTTGGCAGATCCAGTGGCGTAAAGCCTAGAAAGTGACAAATGGCCTCCAGCCCTAAAGTATTGTTCGGATTTCATGCGGTCGGTGTGCGACTGAAAACCACGCCTGCCTCGGTCATTGAAGTGTTTTTTGACCCGACCCGCAGAGACGCACGCATGCGCCAGTTTCAAGAGCGCGCCAAAGAAGCCAAAGTGAAACTGGTGGAAGCCGACGGCATGCGACTGGCGCAACTGGCGGGTAACCACGGCCACCAAGGCGTGGTGGCGCGGGTGCATGCGATTGACATTGCCCGGTCGCTGGACGAATGCCTGGAAGCTTTGCCGGATGACACACCTGCGCTGATATTGGTGCTGGACGGCATCACCGACCCGCACAACCTGGGCGCGTGTTTGCGCGTGGCAGACGGCGCAGGCGTGCATGCCGTGATTGCGCCCAAAGACCATGCCGTGGGCATTAACGCCACCGTGGCCAAAGTAGCGAGTGGTGCAGCCGAGACCGTGCCGTATTTCATGGTGACCAATTTGGCACGCACATTGAACGAATTGAAAGAGCGCAATATCTGGATCACTGGCACCAGCGATGACGCAGAAAAAACGCTTTATGACGTGGATTTGAAAATAGCAACCGCCTGGGTATTGGGCGCGGAAGGTAGCGGCCTCAGGCAGTTAACACGCAAGACCTGCGATCAGCTGGTCAGTATTCCCATGGCGGGCGGCGTAGAGAGTTTGAACGTCTCGGTGGCGAGTGGTATATGTTTGTATGAGACGGTCAGGCAACGCAGCGTATAAAATAATTTGATTAAAAATGCCTGAGCTTTAGAATCTCATTCATGGACTACATCAGACATGCCAAATACTTAGCCAGCTTTGTGCTGGTGTGGTTTGTCTTGTCTGTCGGTGTTGCCATGGCTTCACCATTGGTGTCACCCAAGTCTATGGATCTGGTGTGTACCACTGGTGGAGCAATGAAGCTGGTTTCTTCTGACGATGCCGACAACGCAGATTCGACGGTCCACACCATGGATTGTGCTTTGTGCATGTCGCTAGGCATTCCACCCGTTAATGTGCAAGCAGTGTTGGTTAAGCCGTCACCTCTGGCCCATGCTCTGCATCCCATAGCAGCAGCTCACATTGCTGCGGCCACAGCGCCACCACTACCTTCTCGCGGGCCTCCCGCACTTTGAACCTCATCTGACTTTTGCGCCAAGTCTGTCTTGGCGTGCTTTGTTATTTTGATTTTCAGAGGTTTTTATGCGTAAAGATCGAATTGTGTTGGCGGTTGCTGCGGTATGGCTTTCTTCAACCACTGTGTTCTCTCAGGAGTCAACTGCCGTTTTAGGTAATGTCACGGTCACAGCGCCCAAACAAGGCGCGTTGCCTGCAACAACTGTTTTGACATCAGTGGATTTGATGGGGTCGGATCAGATTGAAGATAAAAATGTCAAGAACAGTTGGGAATTGATGGGGCAAATGCCCGGGATTTCGCTCAAGTCTTGGCAGATGGGATTGGAGTCAGGCAAACCGGCGCTTCGTGCCTTCAACGGAGAAGGCTATGTCAGCGGAGTCAAGTTGTTAATTGATGGCGTACCTGCAAACACCAACAGCGGAAACATGCGGCAGTTGGACATGATTTTCCCTATGGACATCGATTACATCGAAGTGGTTCGAGGGACCAACGACCCGCGTTATGGACTTCACAGCATTGGTGGAAATATCAACGTGGTAACCAAGCAGGGCGGTAACTACAGCGACGCCCGTTTATCGCAAGGCAGCTGGAGTACCACTGATTTTCAAGGTGTCATTGGCCGGGAGACAGATGAGTTTTCTCAAAATTACTTTTTAGCAGCCTATAAATCGGATGGATTTCGTGATCACTCGGGCACTGAAAAATACGGTGGAGGTGCAAAGTGGTTTTACCGTCCAACAGGCAGCGACCTTAAGCTAGGTTTGATTGTCCGAAGTTTTGACGGCACAGCGGATGAGGCCGGCTACTTGACCCAAGCCGAATACAACGCATCACCTCTACAACATATGTCCACTCGCAGCGGAGCTGATACTGACAGCCGTCAAATGCAAAATGTCAGTGCGCACTTGGACTACGCCATTTCGCCATCCTCGCATTCATCAACCAAAATTTATTACAGCAGTTTGACCGATGACAGAAAGATGACTTATCCGGGTGTGACTTATTCAGTCGGTTCGCAAAACAGGAATTGGAACGAAGACCACCAAGGGATATTGACTACGCTGACCTGGGACACAAGTGAGAGGTTGACCTTGGAAGCAGGCCTGAATGTAGAGAAACAAAACAACCAATACCAGCGCCATTACTGGGCATCAGGCTCAGCGTATGCAGGGACCGTGAGTACTTGTACAACGTCAAGAAGCGGGTCCACCAGATACAGTGAGTGTTGGGATTACACCGTGGAAAACACGGGCGCGTACTTACAAGCCATATTTCGTCCTCTGGAAAATTTGAAAATCATTCCCGCTTGGCGAGTGGATCATTTCACCGGATCAACCTATGGCCACCTTAAATCAACTTCAAGCTATTCATCTCAAGACATGACTGATTATGGATGGATCAATCAACCTAAATTAAGCGTGGTGTACAACCTGAATTCGTTGAACAGTGTGTATGTCAACTGGGGTCAAACCTTCCAGCTGTTAACGGGCGGCGCTATATCTTCAGGCCCTTATGGGTCCAGTCTTTCCAGCGCGTCAGTCAATACCGGTGAGGAGCTGGGATTCAAGTTCAATAACGGCACCGGACTGGATGGACGTATCGCGGTATGGCAGCAGGATGCCCCGGATGAGATTGCAAATCTTGCATCCGCGGGGACTTTTCAATGGCTAGGTTCAACCAGAAGACGTGGCCTTGACTTGCAAATCACAAGCCAACTTTCGCGATCTACCAAAGCCTGGTTGTCGCATTCTGTACAGGAGGCCAAAATCATTTCCGGCTATACGTCTTCGCTGACTGGAAAGCATATTTTTGGCACACCTGACCAAATGTCTACTTTGGGGCTTGAACACGCTGTAGATGAAAAACTCCATATCAGCGCCCAAGGCCGGTCTCAAGGCGGGTACTACATCAATCCATTGAATACGAATGGTAAGTTTGGTGAGTATGTTCTGTTTGATGCCAGTGCCAAATACCAGGCCACTAAATACTTGAGTATCGATTTTCAAGTGCGAAATATGTTCGATAAAATTTATGCCTCTGATGTTTGGGATGAAGATCCAAATTTGTCGACGGGAAACGCTTTTTACTCTGCAGGCGCTCCAAGATCCTGTTTTGTATCTGCAAGCATCAAGTTTTAAGCTGTGAGTGCCAAATATTTACGCCGCTATTTATCAGCGGCACACCTCTACCTGGGTTTGGTACTCGGCGGGGCTTTTGCCTTGCTCGGGGTGACGGGAAGTTTGCTGGTTTTCTATCCGGAACTCGACCGGTTTCTCAATCCTGAACTTCGAATCTCAAGCCGCCCTTTGCCTGAATTGAATGTTCAGCATATGTTTGAGCGTTTACACGAGGCATTTCCTCAGCGTCAAGGTGTTTGGCGCTTGGAACTACCCCGCGCGAGCGGCCAAGCTGTTTTCGCAAGGTATGTGACGCCTGAAGAAAAATCTCCGGAGCTGTTTGCCCCTTTGGTGGTCGCCTTAGATCCAGCGACCGGCACAGTGATCAACAGCCGTTTTTGGGGTGACTATGCTGTCACCTGGGTTTATAACTTGCACTATTCGTTGCTCAGCGGCAAAACCGGCACAGTACTCGTCAGCTTGCTAGGTATTGCGTTTCTCATCAGCGTGTGCATAGGGTTTTATATATGGCTGCCGCGGGGTAGAAACAGGTTGACAAAAGCGTTGCCCAAAATTCGTTCTGGCAGCCGAAAAGCCGTTTACGACTTGCACGGTTATTTTGGAGCTTATGCTTTTGGGTTGCTTTTGCTCTTGATCATCACTGGCGTGGGTTTGGCAACGCCGCAATGGTTAGAGCCTTTTGTGTATTGCATTTCTTCGAAAACTCCGGACTTTAAAGTGGAATCCATTGTGCCATTGGGCGCGGCTTTTCGCATTGATGCAAATCAGGCAATCGCTGTCAGCCTGAACAAATTTTCTGGTTCTCAGGTCCGATGGATTGAGGCTCCCTCAACTGCTGAAGGTGTTTATGTGGTGAGGCTGAAACAAGCTGGTGAACCAAGTGATAGGTTTCCGAAAACTTATGTCCGGGTAGATCAGTTCAGCTCACAGGTACTCAGCGTAAGGGATGCATTGAAAGTATCTGCAGGCGATGTTTTCTTTGATTGGCTGCACCCCTTGCATAATGGAGAGGCATTAGGTTTGTGGGGTCGATGGTTGGTATTTATCCTCGGCTTGGTTCCCGGTTTTTTATGGTGTACTGGGTTGATCCGCTGGCGTCACAAAATAATTGCAAAAAATCGCTGACTCAGAGATCAATACTGATCTGTAATCATTGCCCATCTCTCATGGTTGCGCAATTGAACGTTCTTTTTTTTAAAAGCGCGGTCTCAATGGTTTGCGCCATTGCTTGGCGCATCACCGCCCATGCGTGGTCGTCCACAGTATTCATTTCAAGCACGTATTTTTGAAACGCTTTGCGGCTCACAGGCACTTGCTCCCAGAGCTTGAGCAGGTCGCGGTTTGCGCTTACGCCTTGCATGAACGCATCTTCGTCATTCGATTGCAATGGCCTGAGTTTGACCTTGGGTGACACAACTGACATCCGCTGTAAAGGTTTAGGCATGCAAGCAGTTTAAGCAGTGTTTAACTGTGCAGACTGCCGCTAAAAGCAGTAAATTAGTACTTATAAATGGGTAGTATCTCGGAGGTTTAGCTCTTTAGAACTCCACCATGAACGCCTTTTTTTGGCTTGCTTGTCAACTCTTGCCTTTGCTGCTGTTGCTGGCCTGCGCGGGAGGGGGAGGAAGTGGAGGCGCGACTACTGCCACCCTGGGTCCCGTCAAGAAAGACGAGCAGGTAACACCGCCCAAAACAACAGACCCTGGCGGCGCTGTTCAACTGATTCAAAACCAGGCCCAGAGCAATGAAATCACTTGGTCTGCAGACCATCTGACAAAGACCGTGACCTATGTGTTTCCTGACGGCAGTCGAAACACAGTGAGTGTCACGGTCAACCCGGTGGAACAAACCCCTGCCTTGTCCCGAAGCGCCAGTTACCCATCAAATTGGGCTAACGGTGATGGAAGCGATGTCGTGACACCACTGGTGACCGCAAGAACCAAGACGTATGGAGACGGGTTCGTGGAGGTCGTTGAAGCGGGAACCGTTACAAAACCGTTTCTTCAATCTACGCTGACAGCTCTGGCCATCACCGATCCGAATGCAGTGGTTCGCGCGTCGATTGACAACCTGCCCGCCGGAGTCAGTGCCGCAGCCGCCCTCCCTAATGATTACGACTTGCGCTGGAGTAAGCCGGATTCCAATGGGCCTGGTTATGCAAACCGATACGCCAATGGGTCTTGGCAGCCTGCCTACGCCTTGAATTTTTGGGGGCAGACTTTAAGCGGTCAGCGGTGTTTTAGCCCATGCGGACCCAATATAGGTCAGCCAGCCGCAGAAGTCATCGACGCTTGGAAACAAGGTTGGACCGGTAAGGGTGTGAATGTGTTGATCGAGGATTTCATTGACCAGACACACGGTGCTATCACTTCTTTGCTGGCTTACCGTTATGCACCAGGGGCCACGCTATATGGTTTGAATATCGGTATTGATCAGCGAAACCATTCTGTTGTTGACTTGGGAAACCAAACTGTCACAGGTGCGCCGGTTAAGTTGGGTGTGGTCAATGCAAGTTATGTGGCTGATCTTTTTTCTTTGACAAATCAGCACTCAGGCTGGACAGATGCGCAGTTAATTCAAGCCAGAATCAATTACGCGCCTTCGGCAGTTCTGATCACAAACCGCTATCAGGATGCGTCATACAAAGGGCAGGTGAATTACACGGATGCAGTATTCACCAAGGCGGCTGGTAATGACAGACTTCGTTCAGATCAGGAGCCTATCAACAAGGCCTTGGCAGACATACCTGCGATCAACAGCCGTTTGTTGATTGTGGGTGCATTGGACCAAGCAGGCTCTACCAATTTACCGGTCAATATGGCAAGTTACAGCAACAAAGCCGGCACAGATGCGGGTGTGAACAGCCGTTTTTTGCTGGCCAGCGGTACCGTGCCGTTTGGCAACGGGGATTTGGCTATCAACGGCATGGGTGTGACTGCAAGCTCAAACGTCGGCACCTCTTACGCCGCTCCGCGCGTGGCCGGCATGGTGGCCATCGTACGCAGCAAATTCCCCAACCTCAACGCCAGCCAAACCGCGTCCATCATGTTGGACACCGCGCGCTATGACACCTTGACTTGTTATTACTCGGGCGCTGGTTGCGACAAAACCATCTATGGCAGGGGTGAAGCCAGTTTGTCCCGCGCTTTAGCGCCTGTAGGAAAGTTGCGTTGACATGCGCTGTTTGCGTCAAAGCCTGTTGTGCAGCCTGGTTGTGTTGACAGCTTATGCACACGCCGATGATGACGAGCAGCGCGACATGGTGCAGCGCATTTTGACGGCAGCGCGTGACCTTCATTTCAAACTGGACTATCCCTTCGTTACTCAGTTGTATATGCAGCGCGAACAAGGCAGTTTCACGCTCAGTTCGGGGCGAAGCTTGCTGTCGGTGAATGACATGGCAAGCTCTGCGTATGACGAAGCCATCACGCACAACATCAGCGATTTTTATAACGCCAGAAACACACGCCAGCGTTGGGTGGTGAATTACCTGCACCCGTCTTCCCGCTGGTTGTTTTCTGTCGGTTACGACTCCGGCTTGCAGGCCGACAAGCTCAGCATTGAATCTTCTGTGTTTCTGGGTCTGGCCAAAAACATGGAACTCGCGAAAAACCACCACTTGATCTTGTCGTGGGGCCAATGGTTTGGCGGCAAAGTGACCGAGCGGCCTTGTCTGGATGCGTATGACCGCGAATACTGGTGTCCCAATCTGACCGCGTGGAAAGACAAACCGGCGCTGAACACCGACCCCGGTAAATACTACGA
>CANGCZ010000078.1 GCA_947452325.1 Comamonadaceae bacterium
CTCAACAACAAAATTGCCATCGTCACCGGTTCGGGCGGCGGCTTCGGCGAAGGCATTGCCAAAGCGTATGTGCACGAAGGCGCGCGCGTGATCGTGGCTGACATCAACGGCGAAGCCGCCACGCGCGTGGCCACGGCCTTGGGCGCGCACGCCAGCGCATTCACTTGCGACGTGACCCGCGCCGACCAGGTGCAGGCGCTGGTCGCGCATTGCGTGAAAACTTTCGGCATCCCCGACATCGTCGTCAACAACGCCGGTACCACGCACAAAAACAGCCCCATGCTCGACGTCAACGAAGCCATGTTCGACAAGGTGTTCGCCGTCAACGTGAAATCCATTTTTCACATGACGCACGCTGTGCTGCCTTTGATGCGCCAAAACAAACACGGCGTGATTCTCAACATCGGTTCGACCGCCGGCATCCGTCCGCGCCCGGGCCTGAGTTGGTACAACGCGTCCAAAGGTGCGGTCAATGTGCTGTCCAAATCCATGGCAGTCGAACTCGGCCCGGAGAACATCCGTGTCAACGCCGTGTGTCCTGTGATGGGCGTCACCGGTTTGTTTGAGGACTTCATGGGCTTGCCCGATACACCGGCGAACCGCGCCAAATTCGTGTCCACCATTCCCATGGGTCGTTTTTCCCAGCCCAGCGACATCGCAGCCGCCTGCGTTTTTCTGGCCAGCGACGCCGCCGAATTCTTCACCGGGCTGGAAATGCCGGTTGACGGCGGCCGCACCATTTGATTTTGATTCAGGAGACTGTCATGCACACTTTCAAACAACTTGCGGCTGCGGCCGTTCTGGCTGCGCTGTCAGTCGGCGCATCAGCACAAAACAAACCGGCTGAGCTGAAAATCGGTATCTCTACGTTTTTATCCGGCCCGGCTTCGGTGTTCGGTGTCCCGGCCAAAGCCGCTGCTGAAATCCTCATTGATGACATCAACGCCAACGGCGGCATAGGCGGCGTCAAACTGACAGCCAGTTTCATCGACGAGGGCACAGGCCCGGACAAAATGTTGTCCGAATACCGCCGCCTGGTGCAAGAGCAAGGTGTCAAAACCATGTTATCCGCTATCTCCAGCGGCAACTGCAATGTTGTCGCACCGGTGGCCGAAGACTTGAAAGTGCTGAACGTGGCCTGGGACTGCGGCACCGAAAAACTGCTGGAAGAAAAACGCTACCAGTACGTGGTGCGCACGCAAGGCAATGCCACCACAGAAATGGTCGCTACCGTGTTGTACCTGATGAAAACCAAGCCCAATTTCGAAACCATTGCCGTGGTCAACCAGGACTACGCATGGGGCCGTGATTCATGGGAAATTTTCATCAACACATTGCGCGTGTTCAAACCGAATGTGAAAGTGGTCGCCGAGATGTTCCCCAAAATGGGCGCCTCTGACTTCTCTACCGAACTCAGCCGTTTGCAAGCCATCAAGCCCGACGTGGTGCTCAACACCTCCTGGGGCGGCGACCTGGACACCTTTGTGCGTCAGGCCTCGCAGCGCGGCGTGTTCAATCAAAACACTTTGTTTGTGCTGCCTCTGCTGGAAAGCTCGCTCGAACGCCTGGGCGATGCAGTGCCCCCCGGCATCATTGCCGGTGCGCGCGGTGACCACTACTTTTTGCACCCCGACACACGCAACGAACCCAAGCACATGGCTTTCGTCGCCAAGTTCAAAGCCAAGACCAATGCCTACCCGATTTACTCGACCTACCACATGGCCCAGGCCATGTTCGGCCTGAAGACCGGTTATGAAAACGCCATCAAAGCCAACGGCGGCAAATGGCCGAGCACCGAGCAAGTGGCCGACGCCATGCGCAAAATGAGCTTCAAAGGCTACGGCCACACAGTGCACATGCGCGCCGACGGCCAAGGCCTGGAAGACCAGTTGCTGGGCATCACCAAGCGCGTGCCGCAGTTTCCGTTTGCCGTGCTCGACAAAATGATGATCGTGCCAGCCGAACTGGTGACCACGCCTGTGGATCAAAAATCCCCGGCCTGGGTGAAAACCATCAACCCGGCCGTGCTGCAAAACAGCGCACTCAAAATGATCGACTTCAAGTGAGTCTGCTGGACGCGGCCACGCTGGCGCATTTGCAAAGCTGGCAAGGCAAAACCGAGACAAGGCAAGACAGTCTGGGCTTGGGTCCGGTGCGAGCCATGTCGGCCACGTTGGACCGCGACGACGCCGAACCGCATGACGGTGACGCGTTGCCGCCCTTGTGGCACTGGCTGTATTTTTTACCCGTTGCCAAACAAAGTGAAATCGGCCCTGACGGCCACCCCAAACGTGGCGGTTTTTTACCGCCTGTGCCTTTGCCGCGCCGCATGTGGGCAGGCGGTCGTTTGCACTGGCACCAGCCCATGCGCTTAGGTGAAGACGTTCAACGCGTCTCCAGCATTGAGAAAGTGCAACACAAAACCGGCCGCAGTGGCGAGTTGTTGTTTGTGCAAGTGCTACACCGTTACAGCAACCCAAACGGTTTGTGTTTAGAAGAAACGCATGACATTGTTTTCCGGCCTGCCGCAGACGCCAACGCCGTTCCCGCGCCCGGCGTCAAACCGGCTCACTCTGCGGTGTGGCAGCGCGACATCGTGCCGGATGATGTGTTGTTGTTCCGTTATTCGGCGCTGACATTCAACAGCCACCGTATCCATTACGACCGGCGTTATGTGACTCAAGTTGAAGGCTATTCGGGCTTGATCGTGCACGGCCCGTTGATGGCCACGCTGCTGGTGGACCTGCTGCGCAGACACAGCCTACGCGCTTTGCAATCCTTTGAATTCAAGGCCGTTAAGCCGGTGTTTGAATGCGCCGACCAACGCGTGCTCAGCGTGTGCGCGCAACCCGAAGGCGAGCAGGTACACGCTTGGGTACAAGACCACCAGGGCGATGTCTGCATGCAAGCCACTGCCCGCTGGGCATCCTGAGGAAACCCCATGAGCCAAGCATTGCCCGCCATTGACGAGCACCAAGACATACGCGATGCGGTGCGCCAGTTGTGCGCAGGTTTTGACAGCAACTACTGGCAAAGCGTAGACGAACAGCGCGGCTACCCCCAAGACTTTGTGCAGGCCTTAACCCAAGCCGGTTGGCTGGCAGCATTGATACCGCAGCAATTCGGCGGTTCAGGCTTGAACCTGACACAAGCCTCGGTCATCATGGAAGAGATCAATCTTTCAGGCGGCAATGCCGGTGCCTGCCATGGCCAGATGTACAACATGGGTACGGTATTGCGCCATGGCTCCGATCTGCAAAAACAAACTTACCTGCCGCGCATTGCCAGTGGTGAATGGCGTTTGCAGTCCATGGCCGTGACCGAACCCGGCACCGGCAGTGACACCACACGTCTGAAAACCACCGCCGTCAAACGCGGCGATCGCTACGTGGTGAATGGTCAAAAGGTCTGGATATCGCGCGTGCAACATTCGGATTTCATGATTTTGCTGGCGCGCACCACGCCGCTGGCCGAAGTCACGCGCAAAAGCCAAGGGCTATCGGTGTTCATTGTGGATGTGAAAAAAGCGCTTGAAAAAGGCATGGTCTTAAAGCCGATTCGCAACATGCCCAACCACGAAACCAACGAAGTGTTTTTCGATGAACTGGAAATCCCAGAAGAGAATTTGATAGGCACAGCGGGCGAAGGTTTTTCTTACATACTAGATGGCTTGAACGCCGAGCGCGCCCTCATCGCTGCTGAGTGCATAGGCGACGCTTATTGGTTCATCCGCAAAGCACGCGACTACGCCAACACGCGCGAGGTGTTTGGCAGACCCATAGGCAAAAACCAAGGCATACAGTTCCCCATGGCCGACAGTTACATGGAAACCGAAGCCGCCAACCTGATGCGCTATGAAGCTTGCCGCCTGTTTGACGCACACCAGCCCTGCGGCTCACAAGCCAATATGGCGAAATACCTGGCGGCCAAAGCCTCGTGGGAAGCCGCCAATATGTGCTTGCAAACCCATGGAGGTTTTGGCTTTGCCAGCGAATACGATGTTGAGCGAAAATTTCGTGAAACTCGGCTCTACCAGGTGGCGCCGGTGTCGACCAACCTCATTTACGCCTACATGGCTGAACACGTGCTGGGTTTGCCCAAGTCCTACTGATGTCTAAAACCACTTCTCAACCGCTAGACCACATCACCGTGGTGTCTTTAGAACACGCCATTGCCGCGCCGTTTTGCACACGCCAGTTGGCAGATTTAGGCGCACGTGTCATCAAAGTCGAACGTCCCGGCGACGGCGACTTTGCACGCGGCTATGACAAACGCGCGCGCGGCTTGTCTTCACATTTTGTGTGGGTGAATCGATCCAAAGAAAGCCTGGCACTGGATTTGAAAAACGCCGAGCATTTGGCCGCCCTCAAACAGTTGTTGCACAAAGCCGATGTGCTGGTGCAAAACTTGGCGCCCGGTGCAACTGCACGTATGGGCTTGGATGCGGCCAGCCTGCGCGCGATTCACCCGCGTTTGATCGTGTGCGACATCTCAGGCTATGGGCTGGACGGCCCTTACCGCGACAAAAAAGCCTACGACTTATTGATTCAAAGTGAAGCCGGTTATTTGTCCATCACCGGCACACCGGAACAACCCAGCAAAAGCGGTAACTCCATCGCAGACATTGCAGCCGGCATGTATGCCTACACCAGCATATTGGCTGCATTGATTCACCGCGACAAAACAGGTGAAGGCGCGCACATCGATGTGTCTATGCTGGAGTCCTTGACAGAGTGGATGAGCTTTCCTATGTACTACGCCACCGACAACGCGCCGCCGCCGACGCGTAACGGTGCGTCGCACGCCACCATCTATCCCTACGGCCCGTTCTTGGCGGGCGACGGCAACAGCGTCATGCTGGGTTTGCAAAACGAGCGTGAATGGGTACAGTTTTGCGAGGTAGTGATGCAAGACAAAGCGCTGGCCACCGACCCGCGCTTCAACAGCAACAGCCTGCGCCACGAAAACAAACAAACCCTGGAACCCATCATCCTCAAAGAGTTTGCTGCTTTGAGTGCAGCGCAAGTGATAGAGCGTTTAGACCAAGCGCAAATTGCCAATGCGCGCATGAACACCATGGCCGATCTGTGGGCGCATCCGCAACTCAAAGCGCGCCAACGCTGGGTAGACATAGACACGCCGCAAGGCAAACTGCCTGCATTGCTTCCCCCCGGTCAAAGCGATGCATTCAACTACACCATGGGCGCAATTCCATCGGTGGGCGAACACACCTCATCCATACTGGCTGAGCTGGGTATCAGCCTGTCAAAGCGGGACACGCCATGAACGCCAAAGAGATCGTCGAAGAATTTTTACGCATCATCATGATCCCAGACCCGGTGGGCGCTCGCGCTTTTGTGTCTCCGCAATTGCGCATACGCTTTACCGGTGCGCGCGAAATGCGCGACCCGACCGAGTGCAGTGCATTCAACGCCAGTCGCTACAAATGGGTAAAGAAAAAATTCGAGCAAACCGATGTGGTCGCTGGTGGCAGCGAAGCCGAAGCTATTGTTTACAACATCGGTACGCTGTATGGCGAGTGGTTGGACGGTACACCGTTTGAAGGCAACCGTTATGTCGATCGCTACGTGGTGAAACACGGCTTGATCGTGCAAATGGACGTGTGGAACGACAGCGCCGAACGCATGCTGTTGCGGGCCGGTTTGTGCGAACCGTGGCAGATACTTTCAGAATAAACGCTGCAACTTGGTGATCAAGGACCGATCACTTCCACCCACAATTCATTTCTGCGCCACATAGGCAAAGTCCAAGGCGGGTCATAACGTGAGAGTTGAGGACTGCCTGCCGTTTGCCAGTTTTTAGATTTGACCCAGGCCAGGAGTTCCCTGGTTTTGTCCTCTACCTTGGACTCGGTGTTCAAACCTGAATAACGCAAAACAGCAAATTTTTGCGCCGGTACTTCGCGCAATTGCACCGCTTGGTTATTCGGCTTGGGTAAAGTGGCCATGGTGTAGTCAGAGGGCATGACGAACTGTATGCGCCAATCCTTTGCCTCGCGCAAAGTTGCCTCTGGGGCACGAGGTTGCACGGTCACAGGCGCGGTCATGGCAATTTTCGAGGATGCGTTTTGACCGGGTGCTTTGTTGTTGCCGAAAATAAAATCTGCAATCGCTCTGAAGCCTTGGCTGGACGCCGAGTCCATGTCGCCACTCACCACCGTCTCAGCCACGATCAGCGCAGCATACTGGCGCAATTCAAACGCGTCTTCCTTGAGCAATACGCTGTACTTGGGTTCTTCTGTGGCGGCCAAAGCAACTCCTGACGACAAGATAAGCATTGAACAAACAAAGCCACTGAACACGTGCTTCAAGCCATTGATGATAAGTTGCATAGTCACATTCTCCAAAATTTCGTTTAACCTGCCTGGGCAAAGATCTGCGCCTGGACGTTCGAGAGACAATCGGCGCTGATCAAACAAGGTTAACCCATGGGAATGACATCACGCGATATCCGATTGTTAGGCTTGGTGGCATTTGCCAGCATGGCGTCCATGCGCATGTGCGACCCCATGCTGTTGCAATGGGCCACTGACTTTGGCGTCTCGCAAGGCCAGGCCTCGCATGTGATTGCGGCGTTCTCTATAGCCTATGGCGTCATGCAATTGATCTACGGCCCTTTAGGGCAAAGACTGGGCAGTTTGCAGCTGATCACTTGGGCGGCGGGCATCAGCGCCGTTCTCAGCATACTCACCGCCTTGTCTTCAGGCCTGGACGCTTTACTGATCGCGCGCAGTGCCATGGGCGGGGTGGCAGCGGCCATCATTCCTTTGAGCATGGCATGGATAGGCGATCAGGTGGCTTACGACAGCCGCCAGCAAACGCTGGCGCGCTTGATGAGCGCCACTGTCACCGGCTTGATGGCAGGCCAATGGTTCGGCGGTTTTGCCACCCAGTACCTGGGCTGGCGCTGGGCGTTCGCTTTTCTGGCGTTGTTGTTTGCCTCGGGTTTTGTGCTGCTTTTTCGCAGCCACATGTACCGCTCGCAGACCGGCATCGCCCAACAGCCCAAAGGCTCTGCCGCAGACTATCTGCGCGGCACGCTGGCATTGTTGCGTCTGACCACTGTTCAACAGGTGTTGTTACTCACCTTCATGGAAGGTGCACTGGCCTTTGGCGTGCTGGTATTTGTTCCCAGCCTGTTGATCAAAGATTTTTCACTCAGCGCCTCGGCCGCCGGGGCCGCCATGTTGCTCTATGGCATAGGCGGATTGATGTACAGCCA
>CANGCZ010000079.1 GCA_947452325.1 Comamonadaceae bacterium
GGAGAGGGCGGGATTCGAACCCGCGGAGGGCTATTAACCCTCACACGCTTTCCAGGCGTGCGACTTAAACCGCTCATCCACCTCTCCTGATTCTGTCATTGTAGCAGTCGGGTCGGCGGGTACACTTTCGGGTTTGGCAGCCGATAAGCGCGCAACCCCCACGGAGCAGTTGATGAAATTTCGTTTCCCTATCGTCATCATTGATGAAGATTTTCGTTCTGAGAACACCTCGGGTTTGGGCATTCGCGCGCTGGCCCAGGCCATCGAAGGCGAGGGTTACGAAGTCATGGGCGTGACCAGTTACGGGGACTTGAGTCAGTTTGCCCAGCAGCAGTCACGCGCCAGTGCATTTATTTTGTCTATTGACGACGAAGAATTCACACCCGGACCCGACCTTGACCCGGCTGTATTGAATTTGCGCAGTTTCATTGACGAGGTGCGCCGCAAAAACGCTGATGTGCCTATTTATGTCTATGGTGAAACCAAAACCTCACGCCATTTGCCTAACGACATATTGCGAGAGTTGCATGGTTTTATTCACATGTTCGAAGACACGCCCGAGTTCGTCGCGCGTCACATCATCCGCGAAGCCAAAAGCTATTTGGAAGGTGTTCAACCGCCTTTCTTCAAGGCTTTACTGGATTACGCCGAAGACGGTTCCTATTCCTGGCATTGCCCCGGTCACTCTGGCGGCGTAGCTTTTTTGAAAAGCCCGGTAGGACAGATGTTCCACCAGTTTTTCGGCGAAAACATGTTGCGCGCTGACGTGTGCAACGCGGTGGAAGAACTGGGTCAGTTGCTGGACCATGACGGCGCCATTGGCGAAAGCGAGCGCAACGCCGCGCGTATTTTCAATGCCGACCATTGTTTCTTTGTGACCAACGGCACCAGCACCTCCAACAAAATCGTTTGGCACCATACCGTGGCCCCCGGTGATGTGGTGGTGGTTGACCGCAACTGCCATAAATCGGTGCTGCACGCCATCATCATGACCGGCGCGATTCCTGTTTTTCTCAAACCCACGCGCAACCATTTCGGCATCATTGGACCGATACCTAAAAGCGAGTTTGAGCCTGAAGCCATCAAAGCCAAGATCAAAGCCAATCCCTTGCTCAAAGGCCAGGATGTGAAAGCCATCAAACCCAAGGTCATGACATTGACACAGTCGACTTATGACGGGGTGCTTTACAACACCGAGACCATCAAAGACATGCTCGACGGCTATGTGCCCAATTTGCATTTTGATGAAGCCTGGTTGCCTCACGCAGCCTTTCATCCTTTTTACGGCACGTTTCACGCCATGGGTAAAAAGCGCATGCGACCCAAAGAGGCCATGGTGTATTCCACGCAGTCTGTGCACAAATTGCTTGCAGGTATCAGCCAGGCCAGCCATGTCTTGGTTCAAGATTCACAGGAAAACAAACTCGATAGGCATTTGTTCAACGAAGCCTATCTGATGCACACCAGCACCAGCCCTCAGTACAGCATCATTGCCAGTTGTGACGTTGCTGCCGCCATGATGGAGCCACCCGGCGGCACTGCATTGGTGGAAGAAAGCATTGCCGAAGCGCTGGACTTTCGTCGCGCCATGCGCAAAGTCGATGCCGAATACGGCAAGGACTGGTGGTTCAAGGTATGGGGCCCCGACAACCTGGTAGAAGATGGCGTCGGACGCGCTGACGACTGGGTGATCAAGGCGGAGAAAAAAGGGCGTACCAAAAAAACGGATGCGCCTAATTGGCATGGTTTTGGCGATCTGGCCGATGGTTTCAATATGCTGGACCCGATCAAGGCCACCATAGTGACGCCGGGTTTGCGCCTGGACGGTAAGTTTGATGACGCAGGCATTCCAGCCAGCATTGTGACCAAATTTTTGGCCGAGCACGGTGTGATCGTAGAAAAAACCGGTCTCTACAGTTTCTTCATCATGTTCACCATTGGCATCACCAAAGGCCGTTGGAATTCTTTGTTGACTGCCTTGCAGCAGTTCAAAGACGACTACGACCGTAACCAGCCCATGTGGCGCATCCTGCCCGAGTTCTGTCAAAAGCATCCCAAGTACGAGCGCATGGGTTTGCGTGACTTGTGCCACCACATACACACTTTGTACGCCAAGCACGATATCGCGCGTTTGACCACCGAGATGTATTTGAGCGATTTGAAACCCGCGATGAAGCCCAGCGATGCGTATGCACAAATCGCGCACCGCAACACCGAGCGCGTGCCGATTGATGATTTGCTCGGTCGCATCACTACCAGTCTGGTCACACCTTACCCCCCAGGTATTCCGCTGTTGATTCCCGGTGAAGTGTTCAATAAGAAAATCATCGACTATTTGAAATTCGCGCGTGAGTTCAACCTCAAAAGCCCTGGTTTTGAAACCGACATACACGGCCTGGTCGAGGAAAAAGACGAGCAGGGCGTCACACACTATTTTGCAGATTGCGTCAAACTTTAAATAACCATGAGTCAAGACAAACACATATTCGCCAAGCACAACATCGCCGATTGGGAAAAAGCCGCCGCCAAGTCTGCCCCCGGCGGGGATTTGAATAAGTTGAACTGGGTGACGCCCGACGGCATCACCGTCAAACCTTTGTACACCGCGCAAGACACTGCCAGCTTGCCTTACACCGACACCTTGCCAGGCTTTGCGCCTTTTTTGCGCGGTCCGCAAGCCAGTATGTATGCCGTTCGCCCCTGGACTATCCGCCAGTACGCAGGTTTTTCCACTGCCGAAGAATCCAATGCGTTTTATCGCAAGGCTTTGGCAGCGGGTGGTCAAGGCGTGTCGGTGGCTTTTGATCTGGCCACCCACCGGGGCTATGACTCCGATCATCCGCGTGTGACGGGTGACGTGGGCAAAGCAGGTGTGGCCATCGACTCTGTTGAAGACATGAAGATTTTGTTTGATCAGATTCCTTTGGACAAAGTGTCTGTGTCCATGACGATGAACGGTGCCGTGCTGCCGGTGCTCGCCGGTTATGTGGTGGCGGCCGAAGAGCAGGGCGTGTCGCAAGACCAACTCAGCGGCACCATACAAAATGACATCCTCAAAGAGTTCATGGTGCGCAACACCTATATTTATCCGCCCGAGCCCAGCATGCGCATTGTGGGTGACATCATTGCGTACACAGCCGGGCACATGCCCAAGTTCAACTCGATCAGCATCAGCGGCTACCACATGCAAGAAGCCGGTGCCAACCAGGCGCTGGAGCTTGCATTGACCTTGGCTGACGGACAGGAGTACGTGCGCACCGCCATGAAGCAAGGATTGGATGTGGATGCGTTTGCGCCGCGGCTGTCCTTCTTTTGGGCCATAGGCATGAATTTCTATTTAGAAATCGCCAAGATGCGTGCCGCCCGTTTGCTGTGGTGTCGCATCATGCAAGACGTCGGTGCGAAAAACCCCAAGAGCCTGATGTTGCGCACGCATTGCCAAACTTCCGGCTGGTCGCTGACCGAGCAAGACCCCTACAACAACATCGTTCGCACCACCATCGAAGCCATGGCTGCCGTGTTTGGCGGCACACAAAGTTTGCATACCAACAGTTTTGACGAAGCCATTGCCTTGCCCACCGAGTTTTCTGCGCGCATTGCCCGCAACACACAACTCATCATTCAGGAAGAAACGCACATTACCAATGTGATTGACCCCTGGGCCGGCAGTTACATGATGGAAAAACTCACCCAGGACATGGCTGACGAGGCCTGGAAAATCATCGAAGAAGTCAACGCCATGGGCGGCATGACCAAGGCGGTGGGTTCAGGCTGGGCCAAACTCAAAATTGAGGCTGCCGCGGCTGATAAACAGGCACGTATTGACTCTGGGCAGGACGTGATTGTCGGCGTGAATAAGTACAAACTTAAAACCCAGGACGCGGTTGATGTGCGTGACATCGATAACGTCAAAGTGCGCGATTCGCAAATCGAACGGCTGCATCGCATCAAAGCGGCGCGCGACAACGCCGCTGTTGCCAAGGCCTTGGAGGCTTTGACACAGGCTGCACAAGACGGCAGCGGCAATTTGCTGGACTTATCAATCAAGGCAGTGCGTTTGCGTGCCACCGTCGGCGAAATCAGTGATGCACTGGAGAAAGTATTTGGCCGTCACCGCGCAGACACACAGAAGATCAGTGGTGTTTACGCGGCTGCCTATGACAGCGGCGAACACGTTGGAGACACCATGGAATACTGGAATGCCCTCAAAGCCGACATCGCTGCATTCGCACAAAAGCAAGGGCGCCGGCCGCGCGTCATGATCTCCAAGCTCGGCCAAGACGGCCACGACCGGGGTGCCAAAGTGGTGGCCACAGCGTTTGCCGACCTGGGCTACGACGTAGACATCGGACCGCTGTTTCAAACGCCAGAAGAATGCGCACGTCAAGCCATTGAAAACGATGTGCATGCGGTCGGCGTGTCTACGCTGGCGGCAGGGCACAAAACACTGGTACCGGCCATCATTGCTGAACTCAACAAGCAAGGCGCGGATGACATCATTGTGTTTGTCGGCGGTGTGATTCCCAGACAAGACTATGATTTTCTTTACCAGGCAGGTGTGAAGGGCATTTACGGTCCCGGCACACCTATTCCGGTGAGCGCGCGCGACGTGCTTGAGCAAATCACCAAGGCATTGACCGGCTAAAGCCGATCAGTTGTATTTCACATGGCATTGACCGTCAATGGCTTGCTCGCAGACATTCTGGGCTCGGACAACCTGACCCAGCGTCGCGCCATTGCCAAGGCTATTACCCTGCTTGAATCCACCAGAGCAGATCATCGAGAACAAGCGGATGACTTACTCACCCAGTTGCTGCCACGCACCGGTCAAAGTCTGAGACTCGGTTTAAGCGGTGTGCCCGGTGTGGGAAAAAGCACGTTGATAGAAAACCTAGGCTTATGGTTGATAGAGCAAGGGCACAAAGTAGCAGTGCTTGCCATTGACCCTTCATCCACGGTCTCAGGCGGTTCTATTCTTGGCGACAAAACACGCATGGAGCATTTGTCTGTCCATGCCTCAGCCTTTATCAGACCCAGCCCCAGCAGCGGTAACTTGGGCGGTGTGGCGGAAAAAACCCGCGAATGCATGCTGGTTTGTGAAGCTGCCGGTTACGACGTTGTGATTGTTGAAACAGTCGGTGTGGGGCAGAGCGAAACTGCTGTCGCGGGTATGACCGATATGTTTGTGCTGATGCAGTTGCCCAATGCAGGTGATGATTTGCAGGCCATCAAAAAGGGCGTCATGGAATTGGCTGATTTGATTGTCATCAACAAAGCTGATATTGATGAGGACGCAGCCCGCCGCGCCGAGGCTTTCATTCAAAGTGCGCTGCATTTGCTGGGCCACCACCCTGCTGATGAGATTCCAGTATGGCAGGCCGAAGTCATGAGGCTCAGTGCTTTGAACGGCAGCGGCTTAAAAGAATTGTGGGACAAGGTCACGCATTTCAAACAATTGCAAACTGGCAATGGAAAATGGTTACAACGTCGCCAAACTCAGGCATTGACCTGGATGAACGAGCGTATACAGTCAGGCTTGAAGGACGCATTCATTCAACACGCAGGCGTAGCCGCTGCACTGTCACACATGCAACAGGAAGTACTCTCGGGCCGCATCGCTGCTTCCACGGCGGCGCGACAATTGCTGGCTTTGGCATCCCGCCCTGTGGCTGATAGCTAAAAAGAAAACCAAAGAGGATTTGATATGCAGGAAATCATTCATCAGCTGGAAGAAAAGCGCGCAGCCGCTCGCTTGGGCGGCGGCGAAAAACGCATTGCCGCTCAGCACAGCAAAGGCAAACTCACTGCCCGCGAACGCCTCGAGGTGTTGCTGGATGAAGGCACGTTTGAAGAATGGGACATGTTCGTCGAGCACCGTTGCACAGACTTCGGCATGCAAGACAGCAAGATACCCGGCGATGGTGTGGTGACAGGCTACGGCATGATCAATGGCCGCTTGGTGTTTGTGTACAGTCAGGATTTCACGGTGTACGGTGGCGCTTTGTCTGAAAGCCATGCAGAAAAAATTTGCAAGATCATGGACCAGGCGATGAAAGTGGGCGCACCAGTCATCGGTTTGAACGACTCGGGTGGTGCACGTATCCAAGAAGGCGTGGCTTCACTGGGTGGATATGCCGAGGTGTTTCAGCGCAACGTGATGGCCAGTGGCGTGGTGCCGCAAATCAGCATGATCATGGGGCCGTCTGCCGGTGGCGCGGTGTATTCGCCAGCGCTCACCGATTTCATCTTCATGGTCAAAGACAGTTCCTACATGTTTGTCACCGGTCCTGATGTGGTGAAAACCGTCACGCACGAAGAGGTCAGTGCCGAAGAGTTGGGCGGAGCCGTTACCCACACCACCAAAAGCGGTGTGGCTGATCTGGCGTTCAACAACGATGTCGAAGCTTTGTTGATGCTGCGCCGTTTGTACAACTACCTGCCTTTGAACAACCGAGAAAAACCACCGGTGCGGCCCAGCGGCGACCCGACCGAGCGCATGGACCTGAGTTTGGACACGCTGGTGCCGGACAACCCGAACATGCCTTACGACATGAAAGAGTTGATTCTCAAAACCGTAGATGACGGTGACTTCTTCGAGTTGCAACCCGAGTACGCGAAAAACATACTCATCGGTTTTGCGCGTATGGCCGGACAAACCGTGGGCATCGTCGCCAACCAACCGCTGGTGCTGGCAGGTTGTTTGGATATCAAGAGCTCGATCAAAGCAGGGCGGTTTGTGCGTTTTTGCGATGCGTTCAATATTCCAGTCATCACGTTTGTTGATGTGCCAGGTTTCATGCCGGGTACCTCACAGGAGTTCGGCGGCATCATCAAACACGGCGCCAAATTGCTGTATGCCTATGCCGAATGCACGGTGCCGAAAATCACTGTCATCACGCGCAAGGCTTATGGCGGCGCGTATGACGTGATGGCCTCCAAGCATTTGCGCGGCGATGTGAATTTCGCCTGGCCACACGCCGAGATTGCCGTGATGGGCGCCAAAGGCGCGGTGGAAATCATCTTCCGCGAAGACAAAGGCGACCCGGAAAAACTCGCGGCCAAAGAGGCCGAATACAAAGCCCGCTTTGCCAACCCGTTTGTGGCCGGTGCGCGTGGCTTTATCGATGACGTGATATTGCCAAGCGAAACCCGCAAACGCATTTGCCGCTCGCTGGTGATGTTGAA
>CANGCZ010000080.1 GCA_947452325.1 Comamonadaceae bacterium
CGCGCGTTATCATAAGCACGTCGAAGCCAAAGAAGGCGCCGACGAGAAAGCAATGTATTTCGACCATGACTTCGTGCGCGCATTGGAATACGGCATGCCGCCCGCCGGTGGTTGCGGCATAGGCATAGACCGTTTGATGATGCTGCTGACCGACAGCCCCAGCATCCGCGATGTGATTTTGTTCCCGGCGCTGCGCCGCGAATCGTCACAAGCTTAATTTCTAGCCAACCCAGTTTTCCAGCTTCAGGTCCGGGTAGTCAGCAAAGTCAGCCAGGTTGTTTGTCACCAAGGTCGCCCCCAACGCCAAGGCGTGGGCAGCGATCATTTTGTCCAAGGCATCCCGCTTGCGCTCGCGAGTAGCCAAACGCACCGGTCCATAGGTTTGCGCGGCAGCGTTATCAAAAGGCATGGCTGGAACCTCTTGCAAAAATGCGTCCAGTGCATCGCGGTTGCGACGGCGTTGTGAGCCTGAACAGACCACGCCATACTCCAACTCAGCCAAAGTGATGGATGAAATCACCACATCTCCCACATAGCATTGCGCAAACCGTTC
The DNA here is from genome assembly GCA_947452325.1 of Comamonadaceae bacterium. GTDB lineage: Bacteria > Pseudomonadota > Gammaproteobacteria > Burkholderiales > Burkholderiaceae_C > Limnohabitans. Next base: position 554 of record CANGCZ010000080.1, read on the forward strand.
GGCCACTTCGGGAGGCTGATGTTTCATCAGGTAAATACAAATGTTTGTGTCCAGCATGTAGCGTGCCATCACCAAGCCTCGCGCTCTTTTTGATCGTTCAACCCACGACCCTGCGCCATGAAGCCGGGTGAAAACTGCGCCAGCGCCCCAAAAACATCGCCAATGCGCCGCTGCGCGGGGCGTATGCGCAACTCGTCACCCACGCGCTCAATCGTCAACTTCATGTCAGCCACTGGGTACGCCAACTCGGCTGGAATACGAACAGCTTGCGAGTTGCCGTTCATGAATAAACGCGTACTGATTGTCATGAGAATGCCCTCAATAGATGCATAAGATGTACATGTACATCTTATCACTCAGGTATCCACCACATCACATCACATCAGTGAAGTGCAAAAACACAAACACCTGCCGACCGCGCAAGCGGTGCAGCAGGTGCTGTGTATGAATGTTGAGAGGGTTTAAGCGGCTTTGGTGTCAGCTGCCGGGGCAGCAGGTGCAGCCGGTTTCGGCGGTTTGCAGTCATGACAGAAAAATGCCAGACTGCCTGCGAAACGCTGTTGGCTGCCTTGGCGACGGGGTTTGTGCATGCCGCATTTAATGCAAGACATGGTTTCGCCCATTTTGCCCATACCCGCGAAGGGGGAGCCATTTTCACGACTGGTAAAACGAAGACCACTCTCGTCAACAGAGGTTTTGCCAGATTTGGTTGCCATGGGATTCCTTATGCTAGACGACAGCCCTGTTGGTCAGGGCAAGTCAGCTATTTTAACCGCTTATGGGCAGCGAGGACCGCCTGTCCCGGCAAAAGATCAAGGCAGCAAAGCCAAAGCCTGTAAATACGGGGCTTGGCGCATCAATGAGTCCCAATCCAGCGCGGGCATGGAAGGCAGCAAAGCGCGACGGCGGGCTTCGCTGGCAACGGATAAACGCCATTCACCGGCTTTTTCTGCCCGCTGCAAACCATCGAGCAACTGGTCTACCGCCTGGCCGCCGCCCTCGCTGTCAGCCGTGCTTTGGTTGCAAAGCAGCACCAAATCACAGCCTGCGTTCAATGCGGTGACTGCCGCTTGGGTGTAGCTGACTTGCTTGCCGTCAATCAATCGTGCGCCCGCCATGGACAAGTCATCGCTGAACACTGCGCCCTGAAAACCGAGTTGCTGGCGCAAGATGTCTTGCAACCAGCGCTTGGAAAACCCGGCAGGACGGCTGTCCACCTTGGGATAAATCACGTGGGCAGGCATGACGCTGTTCAAACTGCTGTTGAGCCAACCGTAGGGCAAAGCATCGTCGCTGAGTATGTTTTTCAGGCTGCGTTTGTCCACCGGTATGTCCGTGTGCGAATCGGCTTTGACAAAACCATGCCCGGGAAAATGCTTGCCGCAGTTGGCCATACCGGCTTGCAACAAACCCTGCATCAGGCTTTTAGCGAGCAAACTGACCATGCGCGGGTCGCGTGCGAATGCCCGGTCGCCGATGACGCCGCTGCTGCCGAAGTCCAGGTCCAGCACCGGTGTGAAACTCATGTCCACACCGCAGGCTCTTAACTCGGCGGCGAGCACATAACCGCAAGCCGTGGCCGCGTTGGTCGCGTGCATGGCGCCGCTGCCGGGCAGGCCTGCATCGTCTTGCATCCACAGCTCGCCCAAGGCGCGCATGGGTGGCAAATGTGTGAAACCGTCTGTGCGAAACCGCTGCACACGCCCGCCTTCGTGGTCCACCAAAATCAATAAATCAGGGCGTACCGATTTGATGTCGACGCACAGCGCGGTCAATTGCGCGCGGTCCACCCAGTTGCGCCCGAACAAAATCATGCCGCCGGTCAGCGGGTGTGCAAGGCGACGGCGATCGGTGTCGGTCAATGCCGTGCCCGCGATATCCAAAATCAAAGGTGCGTGTGTGTGTGAATGAATCATGGTTCTGCTTGCTCAACAATGACATAACTGGTGGCGTAGTCGCTTTCATCGCTGAGCGACACATGGGCGCTCAGTCGTTGTTGATCGCACCACTCTTTAAGTACGCCGTGCAACACGATGATCGGCTGACCGCCGGGTTTGCGCCCGACTTCGCAAAGCCGCCAAGTCATGGGCATGCGCATGCCCAAACCGATGGCTTTGCTGAACGCTTCTTTCACCGAAAAACGCGTTGCCAAATAGCGAACGCCCCGGTCCGGCCAGCGCTTACTGCGGGCATGGAAGGTGTCCATCTCCGCAGGGCTGAGTATCTTTAAAGCAAAGCGCTCACCGTTTTTTTCCCAGGCAGCGCGTATGCGTCTGATATCGCAAATATCAGTGCCTATGCCGTAAATACGGCTCATGGTTTCAAGCAGTCCAAATACGCTTGCACCGTGGCGGTGTAACCCATCTCCAAAGCGTCGCCCATGAGCGCATGACCGATAGACACTTCTTTCACATCAGCCACGCCTTTCACAAAATCGCGCAAGTTCAGCAAATTCAAATCGTGTCCGGCGTTGACCTCTAGGCCTGCATGTTGCGCTGCAGTTGCGGCTGCGCTGAACATGTGCAACACACTGGCGTGCATGGGCGTGCCGTGCGCCTGCGCGTAAGGCTCGGTGTACAACTCGACACGGTCGGCACCCACTTCTGCCGCCGCACCCATCGCACGTGCGTCTGCATCCATGAACAAACTGACGCGTGCACCCAGGTCTTTGGCCTCGGCGATCACGTCTTTCAGTTTGTCGGCGTCTTGTGGAAAACGCCAACCGTGGTCTGAGGTGAACTGGTTTTCACCGTCGGGCACGAACGTGACTTGTTGCGGCCGCACCTGACGCACCAAGTCCATCAGGTTGTGAAACGGGTTGCCTTCAATGTTGAATTCACGGCCCGGCCAGTCTTTGAGCAGCGCGGCCAAATCATGCACATCGCCGGGGCGGATATGCCGTTGGTCAGGACGCGGATGCACCGTGATGCCATGTGCGCCGGCTTGCAAACACAGCGTGGCTGCGCGTGTGACGCTGGGTATACCCAAGTGACGGGTGTTGCGCAACAGCGCGACTTTGTTGAGATTGACTGAAAGATGTGTACTCATAGGGCTTGCAATTCCATCATCACTTGGCGGGTGCGCAAGCTGTTGACACCGCAATGGTAGTGCAACACATTGCGCAATTGGGTTTGCAACGAGGCGCGGTCTTCGCCCGGCCATTCGGCACAGACCCGCAGCAAGGCGGTCAAGCCGTCGGCGTCGGCCATCGCAGCATGCAATTGCAACCATTGCCCACCGCTTAAAGAAGGCGCTTGCTGACTGGCGCGCAAACCGGCTTCGGCCAACAAGACATAGTTTTTATCGGCTTGAACCGGTTGCAGCGTCAGGGTTTGCTGCGACAAGTCCGGTAAAAACCCGATGTCCTGTAAGAGCAGCAACTCAAAGGCGCGCAGCAAAGGGGCGGTGGTATTGTCCAAGCCGCTAGACAAAACTTTGACGGTCTGGCGGTAAATCTCGAACAGGCCGGCATGCGGGTCGTCACGCGCGAGCAAGCGCATCAACAACTCGTTGAGGTAGTAACCTGACAACAAAGCGTCTCCGGTGGGCATGACATGGCCGCCTGCCCATTCGGCGGATTTCAAAGTGCGTATTTCACCTTCGCCGCCAAAGTTCAGCAGTATGGGTTGCAGCGGTAACAGCACGGCGCGCAGTTGCGAGGTCGGACGTTTAGCGCCTTTGGCCACCAGCGCTACGCGACCCAAATGGCGCGTGAAGACTTCCAGAATCAGACTGGATTCGCTCCAGTCGTAATGGTGAAGCACGAACCCGGGTTCGTCCAACACGCGTTGCATGCTGCTTTTATTCGTAGCCAAAGCTGCGCACCCGCGCTTCGTCGTCGGCCCAACCGGAACGCACCTTCACCCACAACTCTAAAAACACTTTGGCGTCCATCAGCTTTTCCAACTCCTGGCGCGCGAGTGTGCCGATTTGTTTCAAACGCTCACCGCCTTCACCGATGACCATGGCTTTGTGACCATCGCGCTCGACAATGATGGTGGCGGCCACGCGCACCATGCGCGACACGGTCTTGCCCGGCTCTTCGGTGAACTTGTCAATCACCACCGTGGAGGTGTAAGGCAGTTCGTCGCCGGTCAAGCGAAACAGTTTTTCACGGATCATTTCACTGACCAGAAATTTTTCACTGCGGTCGGTCAACTCGTCCTCGGTGTACCACCAGGCCTGCTCAGGCAAATATTTTTCGCATTGCACCAGCAGGCGTTGAATGTCTTTGGCATTTTTCGCTGACATGGGCATCAACTCGGCGAACCCGTGCTTTTCTTGCATCTCCTGCAACCATTGCGCAATTTCATGGCGCTGATGCACTTTGTCCAATTTGTTGGCAATCAAAATACAGGGAATGTTTTTGCTGAGCAAGTTCAGCACTTTGGCATCTGCCTCTGCAAAACTGCCGGCATTGACCACGAACAACACCAAGTCCACATCTCCGACAGCGCCGAGCACGGTTTTGTTCAGCGAGCGATTCAAAGCGTTCGCGTGCGCCGTCTGAAAACCCGGTGTATCGACAAAGATGAACTGCGTGTTCTCGGCATTGTGTATGCCGGTGATGCGGTGGCGCGTGGTCTGCGCTTTGCGCGAGGTGATGCTGATTTTCTGGCCGACCAAAGCGTTCAACAAAGTGGATTTGCCGACGTTCGGTTTACCAACGATGGCAACCGTACCGCAGCGTTGCGGTTTGGCATTTGTATCAGTGGTGTCTGTCATTGCGGGTGCTCCTTAAGCCATTGGAGCATGGCGAGTGCAGCGGCTTGTTCACCGCTGCGGCGTGAACTGCCGATGCCGCGTTGCGACTGCTTGAGTTCAGTGACTTCGCATTCGACGTCAAAGGTTTGCTGGTGCGCGGCACCCGTGGTACCAACCACTCTGTAGACGGGCAATTGCCAGCGTCGTGCCTGCAGCCATTCCTGCAATTCGGTTTTCGGGTCTTTGGCTGCGGCAGTCATGGTGGGGGACACGTCGACTTTTTCAAACAAGCGCTGTACCAGCGTCTGAGCTTTTTCGTAGCCCGCGTCCAGATAAACAGCGCCTATCACCGCCTCTAAGGCGTCCGCCAGGATGGAAGGCCGGTGCTGGCCGCCGGAACGCATCTCACCCTCGCCCAGTCTGACCATGCCGGTCAATCCCAAGTCCATGGCCAATTTGTGCAAGGTGTCTTGTTTGACCAGGTTGGCGCGCACCCGGGACAAATCGCCTTCAGGCTGATCATGCAAAGCGCTGTAAAGCATGCCGGAAACCGCCAGATTCAATACCGAGTCACCTAAAAATTCCAGGCGCTCGTTATGCGGACTGCCGAAACTGCGGTGGGTCAGTGCCAGCGACAACAAGCTCGAATTTGCAAATCGGTGTTGCAAGCGGGCTTGCAGTGCCTCGTGGTTTTTCGCTTCTGGCACCTGACTCATGTTCAGTCGAAACTGCCTATGCGCGAGGGATTAGAGAAATTCATCCAGACAAAAAAAGCCCTGCCGACGATGTTTTTATCCGGCACAAACCCCCAATAACGCGAGTCCAAGGAGTTGTCCCGGTTGTCGCCCATCATGAAGTAATGTCCAGCAGGCACTGTGCATTCCAAACCTTCAACGCTGTAAGTGCAATTTTCCTTGAACGCAAAATCGTCAATACCGCTGACAAAATTCGGGGTTCTCTCATCGTTGAGCAAACGGTGTTTGCGTAACAGACTCATCTCTGAGGGAGCGCTGCCTATGGGCAGTTCTTCTTCAAACTGCTTGCTGTAACGCATATTGTCGGCATCGAAAAATTCAGGGATAGCGACTTTGCTGACCGGCTGTCCATTGATGGTCAACACCTTGTTCAAGTAAGCGATTTTGTCGCCCGGAATGCCGACCACTCGCTTGATGTAGTCCAGGCTGGGTTTGGGCGGGTAACGAAACACCATGACATCGCCACGGTTGACCGGTGAACCTTGGGTCAGTTTGTAGTTGATGACCGGCAGACGAAAGCCATAGTGGAATTTGTTGACCAAGATCAAATCACCGACATGCAGCGTCGGGATCATGGAGCCGGAAGGGATTTTGAAGGGTTCAAACAAAAAGGAACGCAGCACGAAGACGGCGGCAATGACGGGGAACAAGCCAGCGGTCCAGTCCATCCACCAGGGTTGACGCAGCAGTTCATCACGGGCTTTCAAAAAAGAGCTGTCGTCTTCTTTGGCTGTGATGCCTTGGTTTTTCAATTCAACCAGGCGGTTGGCGTGTTGGGTGTCAAGTTGTAATACTGCAGCACGGCGGCGCGGTAAAAAATACAGTTGCTCGGCCAACCAGTAAACACCGCTGACGGCAGTGGCCAAAAACAGCAACAAGGCAAAAGAGCCTTCGATATTGCCGGTGTACCAGGCGGCGGCATAGCCGACAAAGCCGGTCAGGATGATGGCGGTGATGGCGGCAATCAATCTTCCACCTGCAATATCGCCAAAAAGGCTTCTTGGGGTACTTCCACCGATCCGATTTGTTTCATGCGTTTTTTACCTGCTTTTTGTTTCTCAAGAAGTTTGCGCTTGCGGCTGATGTCGCCGCCATAGCATTTTGCCAGCACGTTTTTACGCAAGGCTTTGATGGATTCACGCGC
>CANGCZ010000081.1 GCA_947452325.1 Comamonadaceae bacterium
AGACCATGGAAATCGACATGGAGATTGAAAAACTCCGCAACGATTTGACCGGTTCCGAAATCAAGATCAAGAAAAACGCCAAGCGTTTGAAAGTCCTTGAGGCGTTCAAAAAATCCGGCATCAAACCCGAGTGGATGGTGTTGTCGGTGCTGCCAGTGCTGCCACCCGATTTGCGTCCTTTGGTGCCTTTGGATGGTGGTCGTTTTGCCACCTCCGACTTGAACGACTTGTACCGTCGCGTCATCAACCGCAACAGCCGTTTGCGCCGTTTGCTTGAACTCAATGCGCCTGAAATCATTGCCCGCAATGAAAAGCGCATGTTGCAAGAAGCGGTTGACAGTTTGCTGGACAACGGCCGTCGCGGCAAAGCCATGACCGGCGCCAACAAGCGCGCGCTCAAGTCTTTGGCCGACATGATCAAAGGCAAGTCAGGCCGTTTCCGCCAGAACTTGCTGGGCAAGCGTGTCGACTATTCAGGTCGTTCAGTGATTACCGTGGGCCCGACCTTGAAACTGCACCAGTGCGGTTTGCCAAAGTTGATGGCTTTGGAACTCTTCAAACCCTTCATCTTCAGCAAACTGGAGTTGATGGGCATCGCCACCACCATCAAAGCGGCCAAGAAAGAAGTCGAAGCCGGTACACCCGTGGTGTGGGACATTCTGGAAGAGGTCATCAAAGAGCATCCGGTGTTGTTGAACCGTGCGCCTACCTTGCACCGTTTGGGCATACAAGCTTTCGAACCGATTTTGATCGAAGGCAAAGCCATCCAATTGCACCCCTTGGTGTGTTCAGCCTTTAACGCCGACTTTGACGGCGACCAAATGGCGGTTCACATTCCTTTGTCGGTGGAAGCGCAAATGGAAGCCCGCACTTTGATGCTGGCCTCTAACAACGTGCTGTTCCCCGCCAACGGCGAACCCTCCATCGTTCCTTCGCAAGACGTGGTGCTGGGTCTGTACTACACCACACGCGAGCGCATCAATGGCAAAGGCGAAGGCCTGGTGTTTGCCGATATCGGTGAAGTACAGCGTGCCTTGGACGCCAACGTGGTTGAGCTGACCGCCAAGATCACGGTGCGCATGACCGAGTGGACCAAGGACAAAGTCACCGGCGAATTCTCCAGCAGCACATCGCTGGTGGAAACCACTGTCGGACGCGCTTTGTTGTCAGAAATCCTGCCGCGCGGTCTGCCATTCAGTCACCTGAACAAGGCGCTGAAGAAAAAGGAAATCTCCAAGCTGATCAACACATCGTTCCGTAAATGCGGATTGAAAGAAACCGTGGTGTTCGCTGACAAACTGTTGCAAAACGGTTTCCGTCTGGCCACTCGCGCCGGTATTTCCATCTGTATTGACGACATGTTGGTGCCGTTTGAAAAACACGCCATCATTGACAGCGCAGAAAAAGAAGTCAAAGACATCGAACAGCAATACGTCTCGGGTCTGGTGACTTCCGGTGAGCGTTACAACAAGGTGGTTGACATCTGGGGCAAAGCCGGCGACGCCGTCTCCAAGGTGATGATGGACCAGTTGCGCAAGGAAAAAACCATTGACCGCCACGGCAACGAAGTGGAGCAGGAATCCTTCAACTCCATCTACATGATGGCCGACTCCGGTGCGCGCGGCTCTGCCGCTCAAATCCGTCAGCTCGCCGGTATGCGCGGACTGATGGCCAAGCCTGACGGCTCCATCATTGAGACACCGATCACGGCCAATTTCCGCGAAGGCCTGAATGTGTTGCAGTACTTCATTTCCACCCACGGCGCACGTAAAGGTCTGGCTGACACGGCGCTCAAAACCGCTAACTCAGGCTACCTGACACGCCGTCTGGTTGACGTGACACAAGATCTGGTGGTGATCGAAGTCGATTGCGGCACCAGCAATGGTCAGTTGATGCGCGCCATCGTCGAGGGCGGTGAAGTCATCGAATCCTTGCGCGACCGTGTGTTGGGCCGTACCGTGGCTGAAGACGTGGTGCATCCTGAAACCCGCGATGTGCTGGTCCCTGCCGGCCACATGCTGGACGAAGACCTGATAGACGACATCGAGTTGCTCGGCGTGGACGAAATCAAAGTCCGCACAGCGCTTAACTGCGAAACACGTTTCGGTTTGTGCGCCAAGTGCTATGGCCGCGATCTGGGTCGCGGTGGTTTGGTCAACGTCGGTGAAGCGGTAGGCGTCATCGCCGCTCAGTCCATCGGCGAACCCGGCACACAGCTGACCATGCGTACCTTCCACATCGGTGGCGCGGCATCACGTGCCGCAGTTGCTTCAAGCGTGGATGCCAAGTCCAATGGCGTGATCGGCTTTAACGCCACCATGCGTTATGTGACCAACAGCAAAAAAGAACTGGTGGTGATTTCACGTTCCGGTGAAATCGTTATCCATGACGAACAAGGCCGCGAGCGCGAGCGCCACAAAGTGCCTTACGGTGCCATCTTGGCCATCAAGCCGGACCAGAATATCAAGGCCGGTACGATTTTGGCCAACTGGGATCCGTTGACACGCCCGGTGATCACCGAGTTTGCAGGCAAAACACAATTCGAGAACGTCGAAGAAGGTTTGACCGTTGCCAAGCAGTTGGATGAAGTGACCGGCTTGTCTACGCTGGTGGTCATCGATCCCAAGCGTCGCGGTTCGACCAAAGTGGTGCGCCCTCAGGTCAAGCTGATCGATGCTTCGGGCAAAGAAGTGAAGATCCCCGGCACCGACCACTCTGTGACCATAGGCTTCCAAGTCGGTGCGCTGATTCAAGTGCGTGACGGTCAGGACGTGGGCCCCGGCGAAGTGCTGGCGCGTATTCCTGTGGAAGGTCAAAAGACACGTGACATCACCGGCGGTTTGCCGCGTGTGGCCGAGTTGTTCGAAGCCCGTTCGCCGAAAGACAAAGGCATTCTGGCGGAGATGACCGGTACTGTGTCGTTCGGTAAGGAAACCAAAGGCAAGATCCGTTTGCAGATCACCGACCCTGAAGGCACGGTGTGGGAAGAACTCATTCCCAAAGAGAAAAACATCGTGGTGCACGAAGGCCAGGTGGTCAACAAAGGCGAGAGCATTGTTGATGGACCCGCAGACCCGCAAGACATTTTGCGTTTGCTGGGCATCGAAGAACTGGCGCGTTACATCGTCGATGAAGTGCAGGACGTGTATCGCTTGCAAGGTGTGAAGATCAACGACAAGCACATTGAAGTGATTGTTCGTCAGATGCTGCGCCGTGTGGTGGTCGATAACGTCGGCGACACCACTTACATCAGCGGTGAGCAAATTGAACGCTCTGAAATGCTCAACACCAACGAGGCTTTGCAGCGCGAAGGCAAAGTGCCTGCCACCTACACCAACTTGTTGCTGGGTATCACCAAAGCATCCTTGTCCACCGACAGTTTCATCAGCGCGGCTTCCTTCCAGGAAACCACCCGCGTGCTGACCGAAGCTGCCATCATGGGCAAGCGCGACGAATTGCGTGGCTTGAAGGAAAACGTCATCGTCGGCCGACTCATTCCGGCAGGTTCAGGTATGGCTTACCACCAGGCCCGCAAAGCCAAGGACTTGATGGACGAAGCCGAGCGACGTGCCATTGCTGAGACAGAGGCAGAAGAACTCGCTCTGGCACAACAGCAAGAAGGCAGCAACGAAGAGACAGCGGCAGACTGAGTGACACAGGCCCTTCAGGGGGCCTTGTTGCGCAGCCTGATCTGGTCTCACCGGGGTGCTGAGTCATGCTGAATTCACGCTGGTTCTGGATTCTCATCGCCGTGCTGGTGTTTTGGGTGCTTGGCGCCTACAACCGGCTGGTGCGCTTGCGCGCCCAGGTCAAGCAACAGTTCGGTCCGCTGGAAGCGGTGCTACTCAATTACCAGGAACTGGTGCAACACGCCGTGTCTGCTGCGACGCAGGCGCCGCAATTGTGGGATGGCCACGCCGGTGCCGAACTCGGTCAAAGCCATTGGACGCGTTTGCAGGTCGCCGCGGGTTTGTCTACCGTGGCCATTGCCCGCATGCAAACCCATACCTTGGAAGAAGACAGCGCCCGTGCTTTGCACGATGCCGCTGCGGAGTTGCAAGACGCATGGGCTGCTTTGATACACCCGGACGTTTATTACATCAATATGCCTGAAGCTTTGAAGCAGCGCTGGCTGGAACTGGATTTGCTGGTGCAGCCTGAACTCAACCGGTTCAATGAAGCGATTGCTGAATATAACCAGGCCATTGCGCAATACCCGGCTGCGCTGCTGGCCAGATTGTTCCAATTCAAACCGGCCACGGCGCTGTGAGCACAGCTTCGGTGCCTGCCAATCCGACTGCTGATTCACCGCCGCTATGGCAGCAATTGCAGGCCTGTAGCCGGGCTTTGCAAGCGGTGCGGCGTGGCAGCAACCATGCAATCGCGCTGGCTGCAGTGGAGCCGCGTTTGCGGGCCGCTGCCCAGGCATTGCTGTTTGCAGTGCTGCGCGAGTGGGGGCGAACCCAGGCAGTTCGACAACACTTGGTCAGTCGCAGTCCGCCGCCAGCGGTGGATGCTTTGCTGTGCGTGGGACTGGCTTTGGCCATCCCCGACGAATCCGCCATGTACCCCATGCACACGCTGGTGAATCAATTGGTGGAAGCCGCCAAGCGTGACCCCTCAACCCGTGCCCAGTCCGCATTCATCAATGCCTGTGTGCGCCGATTTGCACGTGAAAAATCGGCTTGCTTGCAAGCCGTGGCAGACAAACCCCAGGCCCGCTGGAACCATCCAGAATGGTGGATTCAAGCCGTGAAACAAGACCATGCGCAGCAGTGGCAGGGTATTTTGCAAGCCAGCCTGTCGGCGGCCCCCATGGCGGTTCGCGTCAACCGCCGCCGCATGGCGCGAGAAGATCTACAGGCGAGGTGGCAGGCCGCCGATGTGCAAACGCAATCGATAGGCGAAGACGGGTTGCTGTTGCAGCAGGCAAGGCCAGTGACGGCCTTAGAGGGTTTTGCGCAGGGATGGTTTTCCGTGCAGGACGCCGGCGCGCAATTGGCCGCCCCCTTGCTGTTGCAAGGTCTGACATCTGAGCTGCGCCCAAAGTGGCGGGTGCTCGATGCGTGTGCCGCGCCAGGGGGTAAAACCGCGCACCTGCTGGAACGTGCAGATGTAGAAGTTCTGGCACTCGACATCGATGCCGCGCGCTGTGAGCGTATCTCGGACAACTTACAGCGACTGGGCTTGTCCGCCACCGTGCTGTGCGCCGATGCGGCTCAGCCTTCAAGTTGGTGGGACGGACAGACGTTTGACGCCATATTGCTGGATGCGCCGTGTACCGCTTCTGGCATTGTGCGCAGACACCCGGATATTCCTTGGTTGCGCCGCCCAAGCGATCTGGCCGGGCTGGCAAAGCAGCAAAAATACCTGTTACAGGCTTTGTGGCCCTTGCTTGCTAAAGGCGGACATTTGTTGTACTGCACCTGCTCGCTGTTCAGGCAGGAGGGTGTGGACCAGGTGCAAGCGTTTCTTGCAAACAACACTGAAGCGCACTTACTTCCCTCGCCGGGGCAATTAATTCCGGGCATTGCCTCAAACACACACAGTCTCTCCGACAATCTAGCGGGTGAGCATGACGGATTTTTTTATGCCTTGTTGCAACGTCGAGCAACAGGCACTTAGAACACACAGCTGCAGCCGGGCCGGGCTGCTGCCATGGTGGCTTGTCTGTTTTTTATGCTGCTTTTTTGTATGGAGCAACCCGGCTGGCGCTGAAACCACAGTGCAGTTGGGCGAGTTTCAAATGGAACGCGGTGAAGACGGCATTTACCTCAACACCAGTCTGGATTTTGAACTGTCACACGGTCTCGAAGAAGCGCTTGACCACGGCTTGCCGCTGACTTTTGTGCTGCAAGCCGAAGTCGTGCGCGAGCGCTGGTACTGGTATGACAAGCGCTTGCTGCTGACCGAGCGCTACATACGGTTGAGCTACCAGCCGTTGTCACGTCGCTGGCGGGTTCAGGTATCCAGCCAAGCCTTGGGCGCCAGCGGTCTGGGCATGACCTTGGGTAACAGCTATGACAGCCTGAGCGACGCCATGCAGGTGGTGAAAAAAGTCAGCCGTTGGAAAGTCGCCGGTTTGGACACGCTGGACAAAAACAGCAAGCAACGACTTGATCTGCGTTTCCGGCTCGACCTGAGCCAACTGCCTCAGGCATTGCAATTCGGTAACCAAGCCAGCGGCGATTGGAACATCAGCTTTTCCCACACTGTGCGGCTCGAAGACCTGGCCAAATGAAACAAGCCCATGCCTCAAGCGCACTGCGGCAACGCAGCTGGTTGCTGGGGGTGATCCTCACCATTCTGGTGTCGCTGTCGTTGGTCTTGCTGTTTTTACTGACCCAGGCCACCCAAAGCTGGGATGTGTACGAGCAGAATTACGGACTGTTGTTCGGACTGAACACCGTGTTGGCGGCCATGTTGCTGCTGGTCATAAGTTGGATAGGCTGGCGCCTGTCGCAAAGGCTGCGCCAAGGCAAATTCGGCAGCCGCTTGCTGGTCAAGCTCGCCGCCATTTTTGCGCTGGTTGGAATTGTTCCCGGTATCGTGATTTATGCCGTGTCATACCAGTTTGTCACCCGGTCTATTGAAGTCTGGTTTGACAACAAAGTCGAGGTGGCGCTGGATGCCGGTTTGAACCTGAGCCGTTCCACGCTGGAGAGTCTGGCCAATGAGTTGCTGGCCAGCGTTCGCAATGCCAGCGGTAACCTCAAACAGGATCCGCAAACCGGCTGGCCATCGGTGCTGGAAAAAATTCGCGAACAGCTGGGCGCATCTGAAATCAGTTTGTGGCGAAACAATGGCACGCTGGTCGCCAGCGTCAGCGAATCGGGGTACAGCCTACAGCCAGACCGTCCCACAGCCTCAGAGTGGCGGCAAGTGCGCAGTCGCTCCAGCAGTTGGCGCAGCGAAGGGCTGGATGACAGCGCCAGTCTGGGCGGGCAAATTCCGCGCATCAAAGTGTTGTACAAACTGCCGGGCACAGGCTTTGAATTGGATGAAAAAATCCAGGTCTTGCAAGTGGTGAAAAAGCTGCCGCCTGCACTGGTGGCCAATGCTTTGTCAGTGCTGGTCGCCAACCGCGAATACCAGGAACGGTCGCTGGCGCGCAGCGGCTTGCAGCGCATGTACATAGGCACCTTGACGCTGA
>CANGCZ010000082.1 GCA_947452325.1 Comamonadaceae bacterium
AGTTGCGCGTGCTGGTGGACACCACGGTCGCGCCTTCGCGCACCTGGGCTTGGTTGCCCATGCACAGCGAGCAGCCGGGCATTTCGGTGCGCGCACCTGCCGTGCCAAATGCGGCGTAATGGCCTTCTTTGATGAGTTCGCTTTCGTCCATCTTGGTGGGCGGCGCCACCCACAGCTTGACGGGAATATCACGCTGGCCGCGCAACAACTTGGCTGCGGCGCGGAAGTGGCCGATGTTGGTCATGCACGAACCGATGAAGGCTTCGTCAATCTTGGTGCCGGCCACCTCGGACAAGAACTTCGCATCATCAGGATCATTCGGGCAGCACAGGATGGGCTCTTTGATCTCGTTCATGTCGATCTCAATCACATGCGCGTACTCGGCGTCTTTGTCGGCTTCGAGCAGCTCGGGCTTGGCCAGCCATGCTTCCACTTTCTCAATGCGACGCGCCAGCGTGCGTGCATCGGCGTAGCCGTCGGCGATCATGTTTTTCATCAACACCACGTTCGACTTGAGGTATTCAATGATGGGTTCTTTGTTCAGCTTGATGGTGCAACCGGCAGCAGAGCGCTCGGCTGACGCGTCTGACAACTCGAAAGCTTGCTCGACTTTCAAATTCGGCAAGCCTTCGATTTCCAAAATGCGACCCGAGAATTCGTTGATCTTGCCGGCCTTGGCCACAGTCAACAAACCCTTTTTGATGCCGTACAAAGGAATCGCATGCACCAGGTCACGCAAAGTCACGCCAGGTTGCATTTCGCCTTTGAAGCGCACCAACACCGACTCGGGCATGTCCAAAGGCATGACGCCGGTGGCCGCGCCAAAAGCCACCAAACCCGAGCCTGCCGGGAATGAAATACCGATGGGGAAGCGGGTGTGTGAATCGCCGCCGGTGCCCACGGTGTCGGGCAACAGCAAACGGTTGAGCCAAGAGTGAATCACGCCGTCGCCGGGGCGCAGCGCCACACCGCCACGGTTACTGATGAAGGCGGGCAATTCGCGGTGTGTTTTCACATCCACGGACTTGGGATAAGCCGAGGTATGGCAGAAAGATTGCATCACCATGTCGGCGCTGAAACCCAAACAAGCCAGGTCTTTCAACTCGTCGCGGGTCATGGGGCCGGTGGTGTCTTGCGAACCGACCGTGGTCATCTTGGGTTCGCAGTAAGTGCCGGGGCGAACGCCTTGGCCTTCGGGCAAACCCACAGCGCGTCCGACCATTTTTTGCGCCAGCGTGAAACCGGCTTGGGTGGAGGCGGGCACGGATGGCAAACGGAACACGGTGGATGCAGGCAAGCCCAAAAACTCGCGCGCTTTGGCGGTGAGTGAACGACCGATGATGAGGTTGATACGGCCACCGGCGCGCACTTCATCAAACAGCACGTCGCTTTTCAATTTGAACTCGGCCACGGTGGCACCGTTCTTCATGATTTTTCCGTCGTACGGCAGGATGTCGATGACGTCGCCCATCTCCAGTTTCGTCACGTCCACTTCAATCGGCAACGCACCTGAATCTTCTTGCGTGTTGAAAAAGATCGGCGCGATCTTGCCGCCCAAAGTCACACCGCCAAAACGTTTGTTCGGCACAAACGGAATGTCTTGGCCTGTGGCCCAAATCACACTGTTGGTGGCCGACTTGCGGCTGGACCCTGTGCCCACCACATCGCCCACGTAAGCCACCAAATGGCCTTTTTTCTTCAGGTCGTCAATGAATTGCATGGGGCCGCGCTTGCCGTCTTCTTCGGGCTTGAAGGCAGCACCTTCGCGGGTATTTTTCAACATCGCCAAATAGTGCAAGGGAATGTCGGGGCGGCTCCAAGCGTCAGGCGCGGGCGACAAATCGTCGGTGTTGGTTTCGCCGGGTACCTTGAACACGGTGACCGTGATTTTTTTGTCCACTTCATGGCGGCTGGTGAACCACTCGGCATCCGCCCAGCTTTGCATCACGTCTTTGGCTTTGGCGTTGCCGGCTTTGGCTTTGTCGGCCACATCGTTGAAGAAATCGAACATCAACAAGGTTTTCTTCAGCGCGTCTGCAGCCACACCGGCGACTTCCGCGTCATCCAGCAACTCAATCAATGGGTGCACGTTGTAGCCGCCCACCATGGTGCCCAGCAACTCGGTCGCCTTGGTTTTGGAGACCAAACCCACTTTCAATTCGCCATGCGCGACAGCCGCTAAAAAAGAGGCCTTCACTTTGGCAGCGTCGTCCACACCGGGAGGCACGCGGTGGGTCAGCAAGTCCATCAGAAAAGCGTCTTCACCAGCAGGCGGCGCTTTGATCAGTTCAATCAATTCGGCGGTTTGCTTGGCGTCCAACGGCAGGGGTGGAATGCCTAAAGCGGCGCGTTCGGCCACATGGTCACGGTAAGCTTTCAACATGGTGTTCTCCTCAAGATAAAACGGTCAATGAAAAGCAGGTGCATTTCATTCAAAAAAATCTGTGTGCTTCAACTGGCAAATGGCTGCCCGTGGCATGTGCGCGCTGCAGCACTTGCCAGAAAAAACGGTAACTGGCGCGGTCGTGCAATTGCCCGGCATGACTGATGGGTGCCCACTCGGCCTGTTGCGCTGCGAGCAAAACCTCGCATGCGGTTTCAATGTCTTTTTTGTCTGGTGCCATGGCCGCCAATATCGGTCTGATTTGCGCCGGATGAATACTCCACATGCGCGTGTATCCCAACTCGTGCGAAGCACGGCGCGCTGCGTTTTCCATGGCCTGTGTGTCGTTGAATTCGGTAACCACGCTATGCGACGGCACTTTGCCATGCGCATGACAGGCGCTGGCAATGTCCATCTTGGCTCGCAACACCAGAGGGTGACTGAACTGCCCCAAGGCGCCCATGCCATGCGCGGGAATCGCACCCGCATGCGCCGACACGAAGTCCATCAAACCAAAACTCAGTGACTGCAAACGCGGGTGCGCTGCGATGTCAAACGCTCGGTGAACCGCCGCCGGAGATTCAATCAATGCATGCACCGCCAAGTTGGGCGCACCGGCTTGATCAACCGCACGGACCGCGTGTTCAATGTCCGACACACTTTCCACTTTGGGCAACATCACATGGCACAAGCGATGACCGGCTTTACCAACGATGCTTGAAATATCTGCATGAAAAGCCGGGTGATCCACCGGGTGCACACGCACTGCCACACGTGCATTTGTGTCTGCGCCCAACGCGAGTTCAGACACCAGCGCCGCGTGTTCGGCTTCGCCGCCAACAGGCGCGCCGTCTTCGCAATCCAAGGTCACATCGAACACGCACACGCCAAACTCTTGCTGCATCTCGGCTTGCAATTGCAGGCTTTTGCGCATGCGCTGCTCAACGCCGCTGTAGTGATCGCAGACCGGCAACACCACCGCACCCGCTTGTGCGCTTTGCAGCACATCACGCGGGTGTTGAATGAGCTTGGCAGTGGTGTTCAAGGCAACAGACTCCGAGCGCTTTAAAGCAAATGCGCCACACCAGCTTGCTCGTCGGTCAGTTCTTTCAAGGTCTTGTCAATGCAAGTCTGGCTGAACGCATCGATAGGCAAACCTTCGACCACTTGGTATTCGCCGTTTTCGCAAGTGACCGGGAAACCGAACATCACGTCTTTGGGAATGCCATACCAGCCTTGCGAAGGAATGCCCATGGTCACCCACTTGCCGTGCGTCCCCAGTGCCCAGTCGCGCATGTGGTCAATAGCAGCGTTCGCAGCCGATGCCGCTGAAGACAAACCACGCGCTTCGATGATGGCCGCGCCGCGTTTGCCGACGGTAGGTAAAAACACATTCGCGTTCCATTCCTGGTCGTTGATCATGTCTTTGACAGATGCGCCGCCAATGGTGGCGAAACGGTAGTCTGCATACATGGTCGGCGAGTGGTTGCCCCAGACGCACAGCTTTTCAATCTCAGCAACGGCCTTGCCGGTCTTGGCGGCCAATTGAGATGCCGCACGGTTGTGGTCTAAGCGCAGCATGGCAGTGAAGTTGCCGGGCTTCAAATCAGGCGCAGACTTCATGGCGATGTAAGCGTTGGTGTTGGCCGGGTTGCCAACCACCAGCACTTTGACGTTGCGTGAAGCCACGGCGTTCAAAGCTTTGCCTTGCGCGGTAAAGATGGCACCGTTGATAGACAGCAATTCGGCGCGTTCCATGCCCGGGCCGCGCGGACGTGAACCGACCAACAGCGCGTAGTCGGTGTTCTTGAAAGCAGTCATCGGGTCTGAATGCGCTTCCATGCCAGCCAGCAAGGGGAAAGCGCAGTCTTCAAGTTCCATCATCACGCCCTTGAGCGCTTTTTGTGCCTTCTCGTCGGGAATTTCAAGCAATTGCAAAATGACTGGCTGGTCTTTGCCCAGCATCTCGCCCGAGGCGATACGGAACAACAAGGCATAGCCGATTTGGCCTGCAGCACCGGTAACGGCCACACGTACGGGGGTTTTGGTCATGAAATTTCTCCGGAATGAAACAATTGAACGGCGCCGGGCGCTACCTGACAGCCAAGGAAAGGAAAAGACATCTGTCTTATAGAAGATATGATAGCGTCTTATCAATGACAAGCGCCTGACGGTTACCAAGTGAGCCCCACCCCGCCTCTAGAAAACGCTGCCGGCCAGACTGCCCATGCAGGCTTGGTGTCGCCGTCGTTCAGTCCTTTGTACCAGCAGATCAAGGAACTGGTATTGCAAAGCCTGCAAGCAGGCGAATGGAAACCCGGCGACCTGATTCCCAGCGAGTTTGAATTGGCCGCCCGTTTCAAAGTCAGCCAGGGCACGGTGCGCAAAGCGGTTGACGAACTGGCCAAAGAGCATTTGCTGGTGCGCCGCCAGGGCAAAGGAACCTTTGTCTCCACCCATTCAGAACAACAGGTGCAGTTCCGGTTTCTCAAACTCAAACCCGACAACCCTGCCGCCGCCAGTCAAGGTCCTGCCCAGCGCCACATCATCGACTGCCACCGCTTGCGTGCCCCCTCAGATGTAGCCCGGGCTTTGTCTTTGCGTACGTCTGACATGGTTTACCGGGTGCGCCGGGTGCTGTCATTTGAAGGCGTGCCCACTATTTTTGAAGACATTTGGTTGCCTGGCGCCACTTTCAAAGGCCTGACGGCCGAGCGACTGAGCAAGGACACCAGACCCATGTATGCCATGTTTGAGTCCGATTTCGGCATCCGCATGGTGAGAGCCCAGGAACGGTTGCGCGCCATACTTCCTTCAGAAGATGTTTGTGATTTTTTGAAAGTTAGTACAAACACACCTTTGCTCAGGGTCGAACGCATGTCTTTCACCTACCACGACAGTCCCATGGAATGGCGCATTGGCGTTTACCTCACTGAAAACCGCCATTATTTGAACGAATTGAACTGATCGGCGGTTCAAAATGAGAATTTCAATCCCTTGGCACCAGCGCGACCCTTGTTTTTTGTGCATTGCAATAGAATGAAAATGACCTTCTCACCCAAGGGATTCCACCAACCCGCCCTGATCTCTGGAAAGCACAGCGCATGACCGACCCCGTCAAACCCCCGGCGACCTTCCGAAACATCAACGCCCTGCACGATTTGCCCACCTACCGGCTGCCTGCCGCAGGCTGGGTGTCCATCCTGCACCGCGTCAGCGGCGCACTGATGTTTTTGTTGCTGCCCTTCATCATTTGGCTGTTCGACAAATCGGTGTCATCCGAAATTTCATTCGCCCGGTTCAAATCTGCCATCAATTTCGGCACCGGCATTTACCCGGGCTGGTTCATACGCCTGACTATGCTGGCGCTGATCTGGGCCTACCTGCACCATTTGATCGCCGGTTTGCGTCATTTGTACATGGACGCGACCCACTCGGTCAGCCGCGAATTCGGTCGCAGCAGCGCCGTCTTCACCTTGAGCGCCAGCATAGGTTTGACCGTGCTGCTGGGCGCCAAATTGTTCGGCATTTACTGAATTCAGGAGCAAGCATGAGCGAATCCATCGGTTCCAAACGCCTGGTCACAGGCGCACATTACGGCTTGCGTGACTGGCTGGCCCAACGTTTGACAGCGGCCTTGATGGCCTTGTTCACTTTGCTGGTGCTGGTTCGCGTGATTTTTTCGCGCGGCGAGATCGGCTACGACCTGTGGGCCGGCACATTCAGCCCGCAATGGATGCGCGCCCTCACCTTTTCTGTATTGCTCGCCTTGACTTACCACGTGTGGGTAGGCATGCGCGACATCTGGATGGACTACATCAAACCCGTGGGCTTGCGTTTGGCCCTGCATATTTTCACCATCGTCTGGCTGCTCTCTTGTTTGGGCTGGGCGATTCAGGTACTTTGGAGACTTTGACAGATGACACGCTCTTCTCTTCCCCGTCGCCGCTTTGATGTGGTCATCGTCGGCGCAGGCGGCTCCGGCATGCGTGCCTCGCTGCAACTCTCCCGCGCCGGCCTGAACGTGGCCGTGTTGTCCAAGGTTTTTCCCACCCGCTCGCACACCGTGGCGGCCCAAGGCGGGATAGGCGCTTCTTTAGGCAATATGTCCGAAGACAACTGGCACTTCCATTTTTACGACACGGTCAAAGGCTCAGACTGGCTGGGCGACCAGGACGCGATTGAATACATGTGCCGCGAAGCACCCAAGGTGGTGTACGAGTTGGAACACATGGGCATGCCTTTTGACCGCAACCCGGACGGCACGATTTACCAGCGCCCGTTCGGCGGTCACACCTCCAACTACGGCGAAAAATCCGTGCAGCGTGCTTGCGCCTCGGCCGACCGCACCGGTCACTCCATGCTGCACACGCTCTACCAGCAAAACCTCAAAGCCAATACCAATTTCTTTGTCGAGTGGATGGCGCAAGACCTGATCCGCGACGCCGATGGCGATGTGGTTGGCGTCACCGCGCTTGAAATGGAAACCGGCGACCTGCATATTCTGGAAGCCAAAACCGGGTTGCTCGCCACCGGCGGCGCAGGACGCATTTTTGCGGCATCCACCAACGCCTTCATCAACACGGGTGACGGTCTGGGCATGGCGGCACGCGCAGGCATTCCTTTGGAAGACATGGAGTTCTGGCAATTCCACCCCACTGGCG
>CANGCZ010000083.1 GCA_947452325.1 Comamonadaceae bacterium
ATACAAAGAGCCGCTGGCAACTGCTGCTGCAGCGACCAGGGTTTTCAAATGAAAGCGACGGTTAAACATGCGATGAACTCCAAATCAATACAAGGGTTAGAAGAAACGCGCCTTGTGGGCTGCGCCACCTACCTTTGCAAGCCTTGTGCCAACCACACAAAACACCCGTCAATTCAAAATACAAACACTGAACGCTTGCTTTTGGCCTCATAACGCACCAAATAAACGCGCCTCTCATCCGCTGTCGCACCAAAATAATGCAAAACAGCGATGCCAAATTGGTGCGAGCCAAGGCATGCCATTTGCATCACAATCTAGGTCATTCACAGACACCGAAACAGCCCGACACCATGGAACTCACCCCCCGCGAAAAAGACAAGCTGCTGATCTTCACCGCAGCACTGCTGGCTGAACGCCGCAAAGCCAGAGGCCTGAAACTCAACTACCCGGAAGCTGTGGCCTTCATCAGCGCCGCCGTGATGGAAGGTGCCCGCGACGGCAAAACAGTCGCGCAACTCATGAGCGAAGGCCGCAACATACTGACGCGCGCCGATGTGATGGACGGAATCGCCGAGATGATTCCAGACATACAAGTCGAAGCCACATTTCCAGACGGCACCAAACTGGTCACCGTACATCAACCCATTGTTTAAATCGTTCACAGAGCAAAGGACTATTCCATGTTGAAACAATTTATCTTCATCAGCTTGTACATCGCCACACAAGCCATGGCGCACCCCGGCCACGGTGAGGCATCGCCGCACTCCCACGCTTCTGATTTGTTCGGTCTGTTGGTTTTGGCTGTGGTGCTGGCAGGCATTTGGTGGGAAACCCGCAAATGAGCCGCCTGATTCCAGGCGAGATGTTCATAGACGCAGGACAGCATGCACTGAACACCGGTAGACGCACGTGCACACTGCTGGTGAAAAACGCTGGCGACCGTCCTATACAAGTCGGTTCGCACTACCACTTTGCCGAAACCAACCACGGTTTGCACTTCGACCGCGAACAAGCCACCGGTATGCGATTGAACATCGCTTCAGGCACAGCTGTCCGTTTCGAACCCGGGCAAGAGCGCACGGTAGAACTGGTGGACTATGCGGGTGATAGACAGATTTACGGTTTTCGTGGCGACGTGCAAGGCGCATTGAAAGGGGCCAAGTGATGGCACAAATAGAAAAACGCGCTTACGCGGAAATGTATGGTCCGACCGTGGGTGACCGGGTGCGATTGGCAGACACCGATCTGATCATTGAAGTCGAAGACGACTACACCTTGCGCGCTGGCGGCTATGGCGAAGAAGTGAAATTCGGCGGCGGCAAAACCATACGCGACGGCATGGCGCAATCGCAGCGCACACGCAACGGACCTTTGGGCACAGGCGCACAAGCCGGTGGTGCCATGGACGCGGTGCTGACCAATGCGCTCATCATCGACCACTGGGGCATCGTCAAAGCCGACATCGGCATCAAAAATTCACGCATCGCCGCCATTGGCAAAGCAGGCAACCCCGACACCCAACCCGGCGTAGACATCGTCATCGGGCCGGGCACTGAAATCATTTCCTGCGAAGGCATGATAGTCACCGCCGGAGCGATTGACACGCACATCCATTTCATTGCGCCTCAACAAATTGAAGAAGCACTTGCCAGCGGTGTCACCACCATGCTCGGCGGCGGCACGGGGCCAGCTACCGGCACATTCGCCACGACATGCACCCCAGGTCCTTGGAACCTGGAGCGAATGCTGCAAGCCGCAGATGCGTTTCCCATGAACTTGGGTTTTCTGGGCAAAGGCAATGCATCGCTACCAAACGCTTTGCATGAACAAATCAACGCCGGAGCCATCGGCCTCAAACTGCATGAAGACTGGGGCACCACGCCTGCAGCGATTGACAATTGTTTGAATGTGGCCGAAGAGACCGACACCCAAGTCGCGATTCACACCGACACTTTGAATGAATCCGGTTTTGTGGAAGACACGATTGCCGCGTTCAAGGGTCGCACCATTCACACCTTTCATACCGAAGGCGCGGGCGGCGGTCATGCCCCGGATATTTTGAAAGTGGTGGGCGAAGCCAATGTGCTGCCGTCTTCCACCAACCCGACACGCCCTTACACCATCAACACTTTGGATGAACACGTGGATATGTTGATGGTGTGTCATCACTTAGACCCCTCAATCGCCGAAGACCTGGCCTTTGCCGAAAGCCGTATCCGCCGCGAAACGATTGCAGCCGAAGACATACTGCACGACCTGGGCGCGATCAGCATGTTCAGCTCCGACAGCCAGGCCATGGGCCGTGTCGGCGAAGTGATCATGCGTTGCTGGCAGACCGCGCACAAAATGAAACAACAACGCGGCCCGCTGCCTGGTGACAGCGACAGGCATGACAACGCACGTGTCAAACGCTATGTCTCCAAACTCGCGATCAACCCGGCGATAGCGCACGGCATCAGCCACGAAGTGGGCAGCATAGAGGTCGGCAAATGGGCTGATCTGGTGTTGTGGAAACCGGCCTTCTTTGGTGTCAAACCTTTCATCATCATGAAGGGGGGCTTTATCGCCATGGCCGCCATGGGTGACCCGAACGCTTCCATTCCCACGCCGCAACCGGTGCATTACCGTCCTATGTTCGGTGCGTTCGGCGGTGCATTGCATCGCGGTTCGCTCAGCTTTGTGTCGCAGGCCGGTCTGGCTGCAGGCGTGGGCGAGCGATTCGGTTTACACAAAACTTTGAGCGCTGTGAAAAACATACGCGGTGTGGGTAAGCGTCACATGCTGCATAACGACTACGTGCCGCGTATGGAAGTCGATGCGCAAACCTATGCGGTGCGGGCTGACGGTTTGCTGCTCACTTGTGAACCTGCGAGTGTGCTGCCCATGGCGCAACGCTATTTCCTGTTTTAACCCGCAGCCCAAAGGTGGTACCGTTGGTGTTTTGCTTTGCGGCATGACACCAACCCGGCAACACATTGATAGATGATTCATTACTCCAAACTCATACGCCAAGGCCAAGGCCTTGCTAACGCCTTGCTCAAACGCGCCGCCAATGTCACGCTGGACTGGGACGTGCGGCAAAAAAGCCGCTTCGAAACCACAGACTCCAACGGTCGCAGTGTGGGTGTTTTTTTGCAGCGCGGACAAGTAGTGCGTGGCGGCGATGTGCTGGTGGGTGAGGACGGTTCCTTGCTCAAGGTGCTGGCCGCGCCGCAACCGGTGTTGCGCATCACGCATTGCCCGGACCACGGCAGCTTGTTCGATTTGACGCGCGCCGCCTACCACTTGGGAAACCGGCATGTGCCCATCGAATTGCAAGCCGATCATTTGAAAATCGAGCCCGACCATGTGCTGGCCGATATGCTGCGCGACATGCACATGACGGTGCTTGCAGTGAATGAATCCTTTGAGCCGGAAAATGGCGCTTACGGCGAACACGCCTCGCACGCCGGACACGGGCATGACCATGGCCACTCACACAATCACGGGCATGACCATGGACCTACGCATGCAGAGCCACATGCGCATGTGCACGGCCCCGGTTGCGACCATGACCACTCGCACTGATCAGGCGTCTCTGTCGTATCAAAAAACTTAACCATGTCAACCAACACCGCGGGCCTAAACCCCGCCCACCGATTGCTGTGGTTGATGCAACTGGCCTCGCCTGCTTTGCCGGTCGGTGGTTTCTCTTACTCAGAAGGTTTGGAGGCAGCGGTTGAACACAGCTTGGTGACAGACGAACATTCAGCGCAGTTGTGGCTGATTGACCAGTTGTATCTGGTGCAGGCGCGCAGTGAATTGCCTGTGGTCGCGCAAGCCATGATGGCCTGGCGCACCCACGACAAAGCGGCTTTACAGCGGCTCAACCAGTGGGTGATACAAACCCGCGAGACCTTTGAGATGCGTTTGCAAACCGAACAAATGGGCCGCTCTTTGCTGATCTGGCTGCGCAATCACCAAGCTGCAGATGAATCGGATATGCAGTGGTGCGAGAGCCTGCCGCCGACCTGGCCGCTGGTGTTTGCTTTGGCCTTGAACACACACGCGGTGGACACGCGCGAAGGCTTGTTGACTTGCGCCTTTGGTTGGGCGGAAAACATGGTGCAAGCGGCCATCAAATCGGTGCCCTTGGGCCAACTCAGCGGGCAACGCATGTTGGCCGCATTGAGCGCAGAAATACCCCTTGCCGTCGAGCAAGCCTTGTCCATACCCGACAATCATCAACAATCCTTTACACCGCGCCTGGCCATTTTGTCGGCGCGTCACGAAACACAATACTCCAGACTGTTCCGATCATGAGCACACCACTTCACCACATTCCCCATCGCAGCAAAAAACTTCCGCCCCTGCGCGTCGGCATCGGCGGCCCGGTAGGCTCAGGCAAAACCACTTTGCTGGAAATGCTGTGCAAAGCCATGCGCGACACATACGATTTGATTGCCATCACCAACGACATCTACACCAAAGAAGACCAGCGCTTGCTGACCATCAGCGGCGCCTTGCCTGCCGAACGCATCATGGGTGTGGAAACCGGCGGTTGCCCGCACACCGCCATCCGCGAAGACGCGTCCATCAATTTGGAAGCCATTGACCGCATGCTGGAAAAATTCCCGAACGCCGATGTGGTGTTTGTGGAGAGCGGCGGCGACAACCTGGCTGCCACTTTCAGCCCCGAGCTGAGCGATCTGACTATTTACGTCATCGACGTGGCCGCCGGAGAAAAGATCCCGCGCAAAGGCGGACCCGGCATCACCAAAAGCGATTTGTTCATCATCAATAAAACCGATTTGGCGCCGCATGTCGGAGCGAACCTGGACGTGATGAAGACTGATACCGAGCGCATGCGTGCCAGCCCGCAAGGACTCAAGCCCTTCGTGATGACCAATCTGAAAACGCTGAGTGGTCTGGACACAGTAGTTAAATTCATTGAACACAAAGGCATGCTGGCTGCAGCATGACACACCGTATGAAAAAACTTTTTGCGCTGCTCTTGCTGAGTGCATCTTTGGCGGCGCAAGCCGATGCGCCGGTCTACGGTGCTGAATTACAAGGCTTTGATTACCCGGCGCCTGTTTTGCAATTCGCATTCAAGTCGCAAGGCCAGTCCATGCACATGGCCTACCTGGATTACCAGCCCGCCAAGCCCAATGGCCACGCGGTGGTTTTGTTGCATGGCAAGAATTTTTGTGCCGCCACCTGGCACGACACTGCGGTGTTGTTGCAGCAAACCGGTTTACGTGTCATCGTGCCGGATCAAATCGGTTTTTGCAAATCCGCCAAGCCGGAGAATTACAGCTACAGCTTTGCCGGTTTGGCAGACAACACCCGGGCCTTGTTGAAGTCTTTGAATATCAACAAAGCCACTGTCATCGGACATTCCATGGGCGGTATGTTGGCGACCCGCTACGCTTTGATGTACCCCGCCGAAGTGAACCAACTCGTGATGATCAACCCCTTGGGACTGGAGGACTGGAAAGCCTTGGGCGTGCCTGCGCTGAGCTTTGAGCAATGGAATGCGCGAGAACTGGCCTTCACGGATGAACGACTTCGCAACTATGAACGCAGCACGTATTACGCGGGTGAATGGAAAGATGAATACGAGCCCTGGGTGCAAATGATCGCCGGTATGTTCCGTGGTCCCGGCAAAGAGACCGTGGCCAAACATTCAGCGCTGGTTTACCAAATGATTTTCGAGCAACCTGTGCTGCATGAATTCGCCCACATCAAAGTGCCTACGCAATTGATGATTGGCGTGAAAGACACCACTGCACTGGGCAAGGACCTGGTGCAAGAGCCTTTGAAATCTCAACTAGGGAATTACAGAGCCATGTCTTTGCGCGCTGTCAAGGCCATTCCAGGTGCTCGACTGGTGTTGTTTCCCGATTTGGGCCACGCGCCACAAATGCAAAACTTCGAACGCTTTAAAACCGCGCTTCTCAACAATCTGGTGGTGTTGGAACAAGACTGAATCAGCGGATCGCCCAACCGCCGCTGACCGGAAATACCTGGCCGACAAAGCAATCGGCATGGCTTGAACACAAATAAGCGGCGAACTCTGCGTCTTCACTGGCTTTGACCAATCTGCCCAACGGCACCTCGCGTTTCATTCGGTCTACAAAGCGCGGGTTGGCCTGTACTTCTGGCGGGAAATACGTGGGGTTATCGACAAAGTTTTGGGCAATCGCATTGACTTGAATATTCAACGGTGCGAGCTCTACGCCAACAGCTTGCACATAAGCCAGTTGCGCACCGCGTGCCGCGCTGTAACTCGAAGCGCGCTTCATGCCGCGCAAAGCACTGGCGCTGCCCATCACCAATACCTTGCCATTGCCACGCGCCTGCATTTGCGGCAAGACGGCTTTGACCAAGCGGGGTAAGGGATGCACCATGCTGTCGAACACCGCCTGCCATTCGTCTTCAGAAACCTCACCGGCATGGGTGGAAGGTGCAGGCATGGCCAGATTGACCAGCAATACATCGATATGGTCATGCTGCTGCACCATGCGAAGAGGTGCATCCACGGCGGTGAGATCTTGCGTGTCGGCCAGCACAAGGGCGCCGTGTGCTGCCAGGGTTTGACACAGGGCCGGGCCCATGAACACATCTGCTTGAGTGACCAGAATTCGAAGTCCTTGCAGCATCTGACTCATTCCGGCAAACCGTCCTCGTCATCCATAAGCAATACTTCTTCAACAACAGGTTTGGGTTTGCGTTTGCCGTGGCCGGTGATGATTTCCACATACACCTGCGCGGCCTGTTCTTTGGCGGCTGCATCAATGGCAGGAATGACTGCAGACAAATGCACTGTTTGCGCATCTTCGGCCGTCAAACCGAATTTGCATTCAAAGTCCCAGAAATCCACACCTTCTGGCAAAGGCCTGCGACGCTCGCGTTTGAGGTATTTGCGTACATCGTGTTTGACGGCGTCCAACACCCTGTCCGGGTGACGTCCTTCTGCTTGTAAGGGATAAGTTTTTCTCATGCAGTCGATTATGCGGCCTGATCCGATCGCGTTGCGGCTGCCCCTGGCCAT
>CANGCZ010000084.1 GCA_947452325.1 Comamonadaceae bacterium
AAGGCGAGACCGTACATGCGCAGAATTTTTTAGCGCTTGAATAGTTTCAATTTCACGATATTTGGTGGCGCCAACTTCGCCTGCCTGTTTTGCAGAAAACAACTCTCGATACTTAATCAGATCTTTTTTCTTTGCATACCAAACCATGTAATCGGCAACATTAGAGAGTGACTCGCCAGAAAATCCTGTTGTTTTTGCATAAGCAATCGTGGAAACGAAATTCTCGTCCCCAAAAACCTCATCCAGCACCGCCCTTACCCTATGCACATTCTCATCCCCAATCTGCACAAAGATCGAGCCTGATTCGGTCAGCAGGTCACGCGCCACGGTCAGGCGATCGCGGATATAGCTGAGGTAACTGTGGATGCCGTCGCGCCAGGTGTCGCGAAAAGCTTTCACCATTTCAGGCTCACGGGTGATGTGGTCGGCGTGGCCGTCTTTCACATCACGGCTGGTGGTGCTCCACTGAAAGTTGCTGTTGAATTTGATGCCATAGGGCGGGTCAAAGTAAATGCATTGCACTTTGCCGCGCAGGCCTTCGCGCTCGGCCAGGCTGGCCATCACTTGCAAGCTGTCGCCCAAAATCATGCGGTTAGACCAATGCTGGTCGTGTTGGTAAAACTCTGTTTTCGCATCGCCCTCTGGCACGCCGTTGAAGTCTCGCGCCATGTCAGCAAACAGGTCTGCGGTAATGCCTTGTGGCGGGGGCTGGTTCGCAGCTGCTGCGGCTTTGGCTTGGTCGGTTTGGCGCTTCAAGTCATCTATCAACACCTTGGGGTGTACTTTTTCTTGGATGTAGAGCGGCGGTGCATTCACCACCAAGTCCGACCAATCCGCCGCATCTTTGCCACGCCATACCAGTTGCGGGTCCAGGTCGCGGTTGCGGGCGTTGCGCTCGGCTTGCAAGGGGCCAGCGGGTGCGCCGCTAGGCGTATGTGGCAGGTCAGGTGTTCGCGCATAGCTCACTTGCACCGGCTGCTGGTGCTCGCGCTGCACCACCGATTGAAACTCGGCGGTCGGAATGTTTTTGCGCTTATCGGCTTGGTGCTTGATCGTGTCGACTTGCAGCGCAGCTTTAGCGGCTTTGGGTGGGGTTTTGCTGGTGGCCATGGTCTGGTGTCGCTAGGTGGCAAGGTGTTGTGATTCAGATTCTTGAAATGTCAATTTGGCATTTCAAGTTCGGAACTTGTGTCTGCATCGGGTGCTCTGACCGGACGTTTCAGACCTGACTGCAAGGCATCGATGTGTTCAAACAAGTCGTCGTTGACGTTTTGCCAAAGCGGGTCGAGGATGAATTCCATGCCTTCACGGCGAGCGAGTTTGGCGGCGGGCACAAAGTCGCTGTCGCCGGCCACTAGCACGATGGTGCTGACTTGTTGCTTGAGCGTGAGGCTGGCAATGTCGATGGCAATGCGCATATCCACACCTTTTTGGCGCAGACCCAGCGCTACGTCACCTGCTTGCAGCTTGTGCCAAAAGTCGTGTGCGGCCAGCAATAGTTTTGCTTGCTCGGCGCTGAGCTGTAACTGAACGGGTTGTGCAGGATCGGTAGCTTGTCCCATTTGTTCGGCCAAGCCTTGCAAAGGGGCGAGTTGCTGGCGCGTTTTAAGTGCGGTTTTGGTCAACTTGGGCGACAGCGCCCAATCATGTTCACGGTTGACTTTGCCCAGGCGCAGCGCCAGTTTGCGTTCTTTGCGAAGCTGTTCGAACAAGGCATATCGGTCCAAAGCCAGTGCAGACTTCGCAAACTCGATTTGGCGATTGGCAATCGGATGGTGCGCGACACCGGAGTACGGCGCAGCATCGTAGAAAAAGGCGCGGTAAAGGTGTTTTTGCCATAGCTTTCCACGGTCACCGGTAATTCGGGCAATGTGGTTAAAGCACAGGCGTCGAACGGTTTTGGTGATTTGTTCGGGTGTACTGGTGTGCTCTGGGGGCAGTTCTTGGCGAATCCGTTTGAGGAAGTAGCCTCCATCAATCAGTATTGCAATCTGACCGGCGCTCATGGCTGGCCCCTGCGTGCTTGAGGCTCAGAAATGAGAATGCCCCAGGGTTTCTGCACACTCTCGGGATTGGTGAGAGGGCGTACTTCCAAGGGGCGGATGTTCGCCAAATTATATGCAACTTTTTTTGCCATGGCTTTTTCCCTGTTAACCCTTGGGCTGTTTAAGACTTTGAGGTTGGCTTGTCCCTAGGTGCTTTTGAACCATGTCGTCAAACTGCGCCTGCACCTTGTCTCCAAAGTCTTTTTGCATGGCATACACGTCGGTGAACTCCGCAAAAGCCCAGCGTCCGAATTGCTTTGCGTTGTTGACGCCGGGCAGCCAGCGGGTTTGCATGGCGGCTTTTTTGTCTTTGGCGTCTTCGCCCCGGTAGCCCTTGATCTCTACCACCAGGTTGAGTAAGTCATCAAGCCCATGGCCGTCATCCACGCGCAATATGAAATCGGGTCGATAGCGGTGGGTTTCGGCGCCCATCAGGTAAGGCACTTCAAAACCCAGGTTGTGGTTTTTCACATAGCTGCGCACCTGCGGGTGCGCTTCGGCAGCGCGGCAAAACTCGACCTCCCAATCGCTGTCCATGATCAGCCAGTTGAGGTGGCAGTGTTGGCTGCTGGCCTGCCAGCGATCGACCTTGCTGGTGGTGAAGTTGACATGGGTGGTAGAGCCCATGGGGTTGTAGGTATCGAGCACCGCTTGAATTTGGTTTGCGCCTTTTTCTATGTTGGCGCGGTCTATGGCTTGTTTGATGCGCTCACAGGCGCGGTCGGCCAGTTGCAGGTAGCACATTTGCGCGGGGTAGGTGTCGCCTTTACAAACCAAGTGCTGGTCTAGCCAATGTTTGACGATGCGCTTGAGTTCGCCAAACAGAAACAGCTTGGCTTCTTCGCCAGGGTCGCGGAATTGGGTAAAGAGCAAACGGTGCGTAAGGTGGTAGAGCAGGCTAGAGCTACGCATATCCCGGGTGTGGGCCAGCGTCAGTTCGATGCCTTCACCAATGATGCCTTCTTGCCGGGTGATGGATGGTCCGACCAGCGCGGGCGTGAGCACCAAGGTGGAGTCTTCGTTAAAAACTGCGGCCAGCCTTTCTTTGGGCAGCACGATGCGGTAGCCCTGCACACGCGGAAAGCGGATTTCGTGCGCATCGCGTTCGGGCTTGATGGCTTTGACGTGGACGGTTTGGCGTGGCTTGACCGGTTTGGAGACGGTGGGTTCGGCGTTGAAGTCAAAAGGGATGCCCAGCACGTCGGCGTATTCCACATTGAATTTGCCTTCTTCGTTCAGTTCGTAAGACTGGCGGCGTAAGGCGCGGCCAATGACTTGCTCGCACAGTAGTTGCGTGCCAAAAGCACGCACACCCAGTACGTGGGTGACGGTGTTGGTGTCCCAGCCTTCGGTGAGCATGGACACCGATACCACGCAGCGGATGGATTCACCCAGCTTGCCGACTTTGCCCACGGTGTTCATGACTTCGCGCAGCAGTTCGGTATCGGTGATGCGGCTGGCGGCTTGCAGGTCGCCGGTGCGCTCGATGATGTCGCGGCGAAATTGCTCAATCTCGGTGCTTGCCAAGCTGCGGAAGTTGTCGTCCAGGGCTTCGCCGCTTTCGAGCTGTTCGCTGTCGATCAGCAGGGTGCGCGGGCGGGCTAATGCTTGGCCATGGGCGTCGTAATTGGAAAACAGTGGCAATGCGCCCAGAAAGGGCGGCGGCAGCGTGCCGTCTTGGTTGGTAGCGGGTTGAAAGCCAGAGATGTAGTCATAGACCAGCTTGGATGTGGAGGTGTTGTTGCACACCACGATGAAGCACGGCGGCACTTGGACACCCTCCGCTAGCCAGAGCTTATGGTTCTCTTCATAGTGACCGTATAGGGCTTGTAGTGCGGTTTGCAGCTTGGTAGGTAGCTTCAGTGGGTCCAGGCCCTCGGCTTTAGCGCGTCCTTTTTTGGGCATGTCTTTGCTGATGTTGGCCCACAGGTTGCGAAAGATAGGCACTTCAGCGCCGGGGATGTTGTCAGCCACGGGCACGCGTGGCA
Organism: Comamonadaceae bacterium; assembly: GCA_947452325.1. Taxonomy (GTDB): domain Bacteria; phylum Pseudomonadota; class Gammaproteobacteria; order Burkholderiales; family Burkholderiaceae_C; genus Limnohabitans. The sequence continues at coordinate 4,034 of CANGCZ010000084.1, forward strand.
GTTTGACGATGCCGCATTCAATCGCGTCCATGAGTGAAAAGTCGCTCATGGTCCAGGGAAAAAGCGTGCCTTCAACATAGCCAGAGCCGCGCAAGAAAAATGGCGTGGCCGATAAATCAATTACACGGTTAATGCCCAATTGGCGTTGCACGGCTTTGATGCCGTTGATCCACAAGCGGGCGGCTTCGTTGTTTTCTTCGGCTTCTTTTTTGTCGTCGCCCTTGAGGTCTTCAAGGTCTTCCAGCTTGACAGGTTTTTCCTGGTAGCAGTGGTGCGCCTCATCGTTGATGACCATGACGTTTTTCAGGCCCATGAGTTCAGGCATGACGCGTTGAATCATCTGGCCTTCGGTTTCAAGCGTGTTTAGGGCGCTGCCTCCTCGGCCTTGCAGCAACTGGCGACCACCTTTGGATATGTCGATGCGCTCCCGCAGCTTGAACGCGTGGTAGTTGGTGATGACGATCTTGCATTTCTCAAGCTCGCCCATCATGTCGCTGGGAATCAGTTCGCGGTTTTTGTAATAGCTGTCTACGTCGTTGGGCAGCAGTACACGCAGCCGGTCTTTGATGGTCAGGCCTGGCGCCACCAGCAAAAAACCGCGTGTGTATTTTTTGCTGGACGGATGCCGCACTGCGTTGATGGTTTGCCAGGCTATCAGCATGGCCATGACCGTGGTTTTGCCAGCGCCAGTGGCCAGCTTCAAAGCTAGTCGCATGACGCCGGGGTTAGCGTCTTCATTCGCGTCTTGCAGATAGTCTAAATACCGCTGCGCTGCTTTGCCCTTGTGGGGGGCGACTTCGATCAGCCAGATGGCGGTCTCTATCGCCTCAACTTGGCAAAAGAAGGGCCGAACCCCACTAAATTCGTGGTGCCGCCAGTGTTGCAACAAGCGAGCGGTTTCGGGGGTGACGCCCCAGTCCTTGGGGTTGGGGATGGCGCGCCAACTGTCCACCTCGGCCCGCACGCCATTGATGATGGCCGAGTGGTATTGCTGCTCTTCGGAGGAAACCTCGTGCCCTATGTCCAACTCTGCCTGTGTATGTTCGGCTTTGCGTTTTTTGGGTTTTGGGATGGGAGTGACAAATTTGGCTTGTCTGCGCGTGGCGATTATTTTTTGCGTCGGTTGACCCGTTTCGTCGAGTTCCCAGTGTTGACTGGGATAGTCGTAAGGGGAATTAAGAATGGGTTTTTCGAAAAAGAGATGGGCCATCCAAGTCAATGCCAAACATTACATAACTGGCTTTATATTAATACTAATTTATAGCTAAAATATAAGTAATTACCTATATAAAAAATATTATTTACTAAATCTGAATTGTATTTAATGAAATCTTTTGAATAAATTGAGAGGCCAATGCATATGAGTAACAGAGAAATCATTGAAACCATCACCGCCCGCGTTCAATCCGAACCCGCCTTTGCCCGCGCCTTGTTACAGCAATCCACTAGCTTGCTGTTGCAAGGCGAGCCGCACACCGCCAAGTTGTTGTTGCGTGATTTGGTGAATGCGTCCATCGGTTTTGAGCAACTCGCCCGTGACATGGACAAGCCGTCTAAAAGTCTGCACCGCATGTTGTCCGCCACCGGCAATCCGACGCTCAGTCATGTGTCGGCCATGCTGGCAGCCATCTCAGCTCACCTTGGTGTGGAGATACAGACGAGAGTTAAACCTGCGCAAAGCACTTACCATTCAGTTATGCAACTGCGTGAGACATGCCGCCGCTAGACGACACGGGGCTGTAAGCACCCTCTAAAGCTGATTAATCTGCTTTCATATTACTGGCAAGCTTTGTCTTTCTGAAAATGTATATAAACTATGCGCATACTTACATGCGCGTAAATTGACCATGTCTTCATCACTAAATGCCACCGTCAAACCATTGTTATCCTCTGTTTCCAGTGCCAAGAGGGCGACCAATCTCACACTTAGCGCAGATGTGTTGGATGAAGCCAAGCGATTGAAGCTGAATGTTTCGCAGATTTGTGATGCTCACTTGAAAGAATTCGTCAAGAATGAACTGTCACGCCGTTGGCGCGAAGAGCATGCCGACTTTGTGACGGCCTATAACCTGACAGTTGCGCAAGAGGGTTTGCCATTGGATGAATGGAGAACCTTTTGATGGCCAGGTTTGATGTTTATCCAAACCCAAGTTCATCAGCAGTGACAACGCCTTATCTGCTAGATGTGCAAAGTGACTTGTTCAATGGCTTGGACACCAGAATGGTCATACCGCTGAGGACGCAGAGTGCTTTTGCCAAAGTGAAATTGCCGGAACGCTTGATGCCGATTTTCACCATCAAAGGCAAAAAACTGGTGCTGGAAACATCCAAAATGGCATCTGTTCCTACACGGATACTTAAGCAACCTGTCGCCACTTTGCAGGATCAGCAAAGCACGGTGGTCGTTGCTTTAGATTTTTTGTTCAACGGCTATTGATTTTGGTCAGCCACTGCCTGACACACATCCACCCACTGCCCCTGTGTCACTTGCTCAAGCAACGCCACCGATATCCTCACCGCGCTATTGACCGAGCCCGCTGCTGGCAACACCTCGTCAAAGGCTTTCAAAGACACATCCAAATAAACAGGCAGTGGTCGCGCCAAGCCGAACGGGCAAACGCCGCCCACCGGGTGACCGGTGATGTCAGCCACTACATCGGGCGACAACATCTTGCCCTTGCCCAATGCGGTTTTGAATTTCAAGTTATCTATGCGTGCATCGCCGCGTGCCACCACCAACACATCGCGGCCATCACTCAGTTTGAATGCCAGTGTTTTAGCGATGCGCCCGGGCTCAACGCCATGTGCAGCAGCCGCCAGCGCCACAGTGGCGGTGTTGGCCTCGGTTTCCAAAATCGGAATATCCAGTTTCAATGACTGAAAAAATGCTTGAACAGAAGACAGGCTCATGGTGGCAGTGTGTGTGGCGGTTAACATGATTCTCAGTTATTCAAGCAA
>CANGCZ010000085.1 GCA_947452325.1 Comamonadaceae bacterium
AAGGCTGGCATCAAGCCCTTGATTGGTTGTGAGGTGTCTCTCACTATGCCGGGTGTGAATGCAGTTTCAGAAGCTTCCAAAGTACTTTTATTGGCGGCCAATGAAACGGGCTATCACAATTTGTGTAAATTATTGACGACTTACTGGGTGGTTCAGGACGAAAAAACACAAGCTGTTTTGAACTGGAGTGACCTGCAAAAATTTCGCGATGGACTCGTGCTGTTGTCAGGGGCGCAAGCCGGTCCATTAGGCATGGCGCTGAATGCCGGACAAATGAACCGCGCTGAAGCCTTGGCTTTGGAGTTTGCCCAGGTATTCCAAGGCAACTTTTACATTGAATTGCAGCGCTGCGGCCGCGTTGATGATGAGTTGTACATATCTCAGGCGGTTGAATTGGCTTCTCGATTGCAGTTACCAGTTGTTGCCACGCATGCAATTCAATACCTGAATGCTGATGATTTTGAAGCGCATGAAGCCAGGGTATGCATTGCCAACGGTGAAATTCTCGGTAATCCAAAGCGCTTGAAACGATTTACCCGAGACCAAAGTTTTCTGACACAAGCACAGATGTGTGCCTTGTTTGCAGATATTCCATCTGCCATTAACAATACCTTGGCCTTGGCTCAGAGATGTAATCTGAACTTTACCCTTGGTAAGCCGCAATTGCCTGCATTTCCCACGCCTGTCGTCAATGGACAGCCGCTGGCAGTAGATGTGTATTTCAGGGAAATTTCTTTCAAAGGTCTGGAACAGCGGCTGATCAGCCTTTATCCGGACCCGCAATTGCGACAAACAAAAGCCGCCCTCTACGAAGAGCGGTTGGAATTCGAAATAGCCACGATTTTAAAAATGGGCTTTCCTGGCTATTTTTTAATTGTCAGTGATTTCATCAACTGGGCAAAGAAAAACGCCTGCCCTGTCGGGCCGGGAAGGGGGTCAGGCGCCGGCTCTTTGGTCGCTTATGCCTTGAGCATCACAGACTTGGATCCCTTGCAGTACAACCTGCTGTTTGAGCGGTTTCTCAATCCAGAGCGTGTATCAATGCCCGACTTTGATATTGACTTTTGTCAGCTCAATCGAGATCGTGTCATTGATTATGTGAAAAATCAGTACGGCAAAGAAGCTGTCAGCCAGATAGTTACCTTTGGCACGATGGCAGCCCGAGCGGCCATTCGAGATGTAGGTCGCACTTTAGACATGAGCTACACATTCTGCGATGGCTTGTCCAAGTTAATTTCAAACAAACCGGGCCAACCGATGACCATCGCCATGGCTCTGGCGCAAGAACCGGTGCTGGCCAAACGCTACGAGCAGGAAGATGAAGTCAAAATCCTGTTGAACTTGGCACAAAAACTCGAAGGCCTGGCCAGAAACATCGGTATGCATGCGGGTGGAGTTTTGATAGCACCCGGCAAGCTGACAGATTTTTGCCCTCTTTACCAGCAGCCCGGCAGCCCCGCTGCAGTCAGTCAATTTGATAAGGACGATGTTGAGGCCATCGGCTTGGTCAAATTTGACTTTCTGGGTCTTGCGACGCTGACGATTCTTGAGAAGGCCAAGAATTTGGTGATCGAACGCTATCCTGAGCATGCCAATTTCAACTATGAAACCATTCCCCTGAACGATGAAAAAACATACGCCTTGTTTTCAAAAGGGAAAACGGAAGCGGTGTTTCAATTTGAAAGTCGTGGAATGCAGGCCATGCTGCGTGACGCCAAGCCTACCCGGCTCGAAGATTTGATCGTTTTGAACGCCTTGTTCAGACCTGGCCCCATGAGTTTGATTCCAAGTTTTGTAGCCCGCAAGCACGGCCGTGAAACTGTTGAATACCCGCATCCCTTGGCCGAATCCATACTTTCCGAGACTTACGGCATCATGGTTTACCAAGAGCAAGTGATGCAAATTGCCCAAGTCTTGGGAGGATATTCACTCGGCGGTGCGGACTTGTTGCGCCGCGCCATGGGAAAGAAAAAAGCCGATGAAATGGCGTTACACCGCTCTGTATTCCGAGAAGGCGCGGCCAAAAATCAGATTGCCACGGAACAAGCGGATGCGATTTTTGATTTGATGGAGGAATTTGCGGGTTATGGCTTTAACAAGTCACATGCCGCAGCCTATTCGCTTCTGGCCTATCACACCGCGTGGTTGAAGGTCCATTTCCCGGCTGAATTTTTCAGCGCCAATATGACGGTGGAAATGGACGATACAGACAAATTGAAGATTCTTTTTGACGATGCGACAGACATGGGCATTGGCTTTGAGCATCCGGACATCAACACCGGTGAGTACGAGTTCAAGCCTGTTTCTAAAAACACCATCCGCTACGGCCTAGGCGCTGTCAAAGGAACGGGTAAGGCCGCCATTGAGGCCATCTGCGAAGACCGGTCAATAAACGGTAGATTCTCCAGCCTGTTCGATTTTTGCGTTCGCATTGACCGAAGCCGCATCAACCGCAGAACAGTAGAGGCATTGATCAAGGCAGGTGCTTTCGATTGCGTATGGAATAACCGTGCAGAGTTGCTTGCCTCGGTAGGACTGGCTTTTGAATTTGCACAATCTCAGGAGAACAATTCCAACCAAGGAGGGCTGTTTGACGCAGTCGATGAACACGGGTCCGGTACGTCTGCACCTGACATGGTCATGCACGCGCCTTGGGGGGGGCGGGAACAATTGACGTTTGAAAAATCAGCTTTGGGTTTTCATTTGTCAGGCCATTTATTCGATGAAGCAGAGGCTGAAGTAAGAAAATTTGTCAAAACCAGATTGTCTGAATTGACTGAAAGCCGCGATCCTCAATGGGCAGCCGGTATTGTGCGAAGCGAAAGATCGATACCTACAGCCAAGGGAAAGCTGAATATTTTTGTGTTGGATGACGGCAGTTGCTCGCTGGAGATCACCGCTGATGAAGCTGTTTTCACGCGATTACGGCCTTTACTGCGTGAAGATCAGCTCGTTATCTGCCTTCTTAAAGTTCAAAATGACAGGCGCAGTGGCGGCTTGAGAATGTCGCTGAGTGATGCGCTGGATTTGTCTTCTGCAAGATGTCGTTTCGGCAAGTACCTGAAAATCACATTAGCTGAACAAGACTGTGCACAGCCTGTTCTTTGCAACCAATTGGTGTCTTCGATCAGACAATCCGCTCAAACAAACTTATCTGACGGGCTGCCTGTGAGATTACATTTGTTGCTGGCAGAAACTGAAGTCGATCTTCAATTGGGTGAGAAGGCCCATATTCACCCTAGCGATGAAGTATTGTCTGCTTTGAGCGAACTCTTACCGGTGAATGATTCAATGATTGTTTACGAATAACACATGTTTTTCAATATTCCCACCGTCATGACCTGGACCAGAATTCTGGCTATACCGCTTCTGGTTTGGGTTTTTCGCTGGCCAATCAGCATGGAAACGCGCAATCTGATTGCGACTTGCATGTTCGTGGTGTTTGCGCTGACCGATTGGCTGGATGGTTTTCTTGCACGCAAACTAAATCAAACCTCAGCCTTCGGTGCTTTTCTGGATCCAGTGGCAGACAAATTTCTGGTTTGCGCCAGTTTGTTGGTATTGGTGGATCTGAGCCGCGTAGATGTCATCGTTGCTTTATTGATCATTGGTCGCGAAATCGCTGTTTCATCTTTGCGTGAGTGGATGGCTCAAATTGGCGCTTACAAAAGCGTTGCTGTTCACATGATCGGTAAGGTCAAAACCACGGTTCAAATGGTGGCTATTCCTTTTTTGCTGTTTGACGGCATGCTTTTTCAACTGCTTGACACCGGCTTCTGGGGACAGATCCTCATATGGATTTCCGCTATTTTGACTATTTGGTCTATGGTTTTTTACTTGCAAAAAGCCATTCCCCACATCAAAGCCAATATGCAGCAATGAAGTCTGCCTAGGTGGTGTTGTGAAACCTACTAGAATGCGTCAGTACGCCAACAAGAGACCAGTGCACTTTTAAAGCTGTCTGTTGAAGTCCTAGCGCTGAATGCGTCATGATTGAAACCAAGCTCTTTTCAAGTGCCTTCTCAAATCTCATTTCTCAACCAATCAAATTACACCTGTAGTCAAGGGGATCTTTGTGAATAAAACTGAACTGATTGAACATATCGCAGCAGAAGCTGATATTTCCAAGGCCGCTGCAACACGCGCCCTCGAATCTATGCTTGAAGCTGTCAAAAATACCCTTAAAAAAGGCGACTCTATTTCTTTGGTCGGATTTGGAACTTTTGAAGTGACCAAGCGCGCAGCACGTGATGGCCGCAATCCAGCCACCGGCGCTTCCATCAAAATCAAAGAAGCCACTGTTCCTAAATTTCGTCCTGGCAAAGCACTGAAAGATGCCTTGAACTAAGATGCGGTTTCGGTGGGGTGCTTAGCTCAGTTGGTAGAGCGGCGCCCTTACAAGGCGTAGGTCGGCGGTTCGAGCCCGTCAGCACCCACCACCCACTTAGGCGAACGTTGTTCGCCTTTTTATTTTTTGACCACGAGCCAGAACATGTTTGATTTCATTCGCGATCACAAAAAGATCATGCAGATTCTGCTGATCATTCTTATTTTCCCTTCCTTTGTTTTATTCGGTATTGACGGTTACAAGCGTTTTCAAAGCAAGGGAGACGTTGTCGCGACTGTGAATGGTGTTGACATCACCAAGGAAGAGTGGGAGCAGTCGCATAAAAATGAAGTGACTCGCATGCGTGCATCCATGCCAAACATGGACATGGCCATGTTCGATTCGCCCGCGATGAAATACGGTGTACTCGAGAGAATGGTGCAGACCCGTGTGCTTGAGTCAAGCGCAAAAAAATTGAATCTCAAGGTGTCTGATCAGCGCGTAGCACTTGCCATTTCAGGAATTGAGGGGCTAGCGGGTATCAAAAAACCAGATGGCAGTTTGGATATTGAAAAATACAAACAACTTTTGGCCAGTCAGGGAATGACACCTGACACTTTTGAAAATCGCATGCGCGGTGAAGTGGCTATGCGCCAAGTCGTCAATGGTGTCACTCAAAGCGGTGTCACTTTTCCGGCGCAAATCGATGTTGCCCTGGATTCCTTTTACCAACAACGCGAAATTCAAATTGCTATTTTTTCCGCATCTGATTTTCTTGCTCAGGCAAAACCCTCTGACGAGGATGTGAACAAATTTTTTGCGGTTCACAAAAACGAATACCAATCGGCAGAGTCAGCAGACATCGAATACGTAGTTTTAAGCCTTGATGCCATTGAGAAAAATATTTCAATCAATGATGCTGACCTTAAAGCTTATTTCGAGCAAAACCAAGCTAGCCTGACTGCCAAAGAAGAACGCCGCGCCAGCCACATATTGATCAACGCATCCTCATCTGCAAGTGATGCCGACAAACAAAAAGCACGTGAGAAAGCGCAGTCCCTGCTTGACGCAATCAAGAAAAATCCTTCCTCTTTCGCAGAAGTCGCTAAAAAGAATTCTCAAGATCCTGGTTCTGCTGTGAAAGGCGGAGACCTTGGTTTCTTTGCCCGTGGCGCCATGGTCAAACCGTTTGAGGATGCTGCTTATGCTTTGAAAAAGGATGAAATCAGCGGCTTGGTTCAATCCGATTTCGGTTTTCACATCATTCAATTGACAGACATCAAATCAGCAGCCACTTCAGATTTCAACCAGTTGCGCCCTGTGTTAGAAAAAGAACTCAAGAATCAGCAGGCTCGCAAGCAATTTGCTGAAATGGCCGAACAGTTCTCCAATCTCGTGTATGAGCAGTCAGACAGTTTCAAACCCGTTGTGGGCAAATTAAAGCTTGATATCCAAACTGCACAAAATGTGACCAAAGAAGTCAAATCAGACCCTAAATTGCCTTGGACAAATGCGAACCTGCTCAAGTCTTTGTTCTCTGCCGACAGTATCAAAAATTTGCGAAATACCGAAGCCATTGAAACAGGACCGAACCAGTTGGTTGCCGCCCGTATCACCAAACACTTTCCAGCCAAGCAGATTCCCTTGGAAGAAATCAAGCCCATGATTGTTCAGGCTGTGCTGGTTCAAAAAGCCCTTGAATTAGCCAAAGAAAACGGCAAGTCTAAACTTGACGATTGGAAGAAAGCACCCGAAAAAGCTGAACTGCAGTCTCCGTTGGTGCTTAGCCGAGAGCAAAACCTGAATTTGCCAAGCAATTTGGTCGACGAGGCCATGAGAGCAAGTACTGCTAAATTACCCATATTGATTGGTGTGGATTTAGGCTCTAGAGGTTATGGCATTGTCAAAGTCAATAAAGTTCTCGAGAACAATACCCAAGCCAAATCAACTCAATTGCGTGAACGATTTGTCAAATCATGGGCAACTGCGGAAAATTTAGCTTATTACGCTTATTTGAAAGAGTTGTTGAAGGCCTCCATCAAAGAGCCTGCTCCGCCAGACAACCGAAACACAAAATAAGACAGTCAGCATTTTTTCAATTGCTGGCTATAATAAGACAGCGGTGGCTGTAGCTCAGTTGGTAGAGTCCAGGATTGTGATTCCTGTTGTCGTGGGTTCGAGCCCCATCAGCCACCCCAATTTATCCCTTTCATACTGAATTAACGGAGCTTTCAAATGCCTGGACTAGTCCCTGAAATTGATCCGGATGGACTGCTCGAATTTTCTGTTGTTTACACAGACCGCGCACTCAATCACATGTCACAACGTTTCCAGGGCGTGATGCGTGACATCTCCCAGATTTTGAAGCAGGTTTACAAAGCCCACTCTACCGCTTTGGTGCCCGGCAGCGGAACTTTCGGTATGGAGTCTGTCGCTAGGCAATTCGCCTCAGGCAAAAAAGTGCTGGTCATACGTAACGGTTGGTTTAGCTATCGTTGGACGCAAATCTTTGACATGGGCCACATTCCTTCAGAGTCCATCGTCTTAAAAGCCAAGCCCCTCAGTAATCAAAAACAGTCGCCTTGGGCACCGTGTCTAGTTGAGGATGTGGTTGCATGTATTCTGCGTGAAAAAC
>CANGCZ010000086.1 GCA_947452325.1 Comamonadaceae bacterium
ACTGACACACAACCAGGGCGAATACAAAGCTAACACTGACCGTTCCACCTTACTGGCCGCTGGAGATACGTCCATGCTGGCCGCCGGTTATGCGTTCACGCCGCGTTTGTCCTTGTATGCGGCTTACCTGAATTTCAAAGCCAATGGCACGGCACAAGACAACCACTCTGTGCTGGTGGCTGGTAACTACCGTTTTTAGGGGTTCAATGGCCTGATGTGATGGGCGGATGACCCGCTAAGGCCCAGGCCACGCTTTCGCTGACCACAAGGCTGTCGTGCGTTGCCCGGGCTTGCAAAGCCTGGCGCAATGCCTGTTGCGCAGACAAAGGCAAAGCGACCTCAGAGCGCAAAGCATTACCGATGGCAATGGCCACATTACGTAACCAACGCGCATGACCGATGCGGCGAATCGCACTGCCTTCGGTCATGCGCAAAAAAGTAGCCTCATCCCATTGCATCAAATGCACCAGTTGCGCCGAACCCAAGCCGTGGCGCTCGTCAAAATCAGGCAAGGCACTGCGCTGTGCGAATTTGTTCCAAGGGCACACCAACTGACAGTCGTCGCAGCCGTAAATACGGTTGCCTATCAGTGGACGCAATTCAACCGGTATGGGTCCATCGTGTTCTATGGTCAGGTAGGAAATACAGCGGCGCGCATCCAACTGGTAGGGCGCGACGATGGCCTGCGTCGGGCAAGCGCTGATGCAGGCGCTGCAACTGCCGCAATGGTCGCTGACAGGCTCACCGGGCGTGATCGCCATGTCGACGAATATTTCACCCAAAAAGAAAAACGAACCGGCCTCCCGCTGCAACACCAGCGTGTGTTTGCCACGCCAACCCAGACCGCTTTTGACCGCCAACTCAGCTTCCAACACCGGCGCTGAATCGGTGAACACCCGGTGTCCGACAGGGCCGACGGCGTCTTGCAGTTTGTGAGCGAGTTGTTGCAATCTTTGGCGCATCACCTTGTGGTAGTCCCGTCCTCTGGCATACACAGAAATGACGGCTTCTCCGGGTTGCTGCAAGCGTGCGAGTTCGCGGGTGATGAAGTCGTTCTCAGCGCCGGATGGCAAATAGTTCATGCGAGCGGTGATGACGCTCAAAGTGCCAGGCACCAGCTCGTCGGGCCGCGCGCGCATCAGACCGTGGCGTTGCATATAGTCCATGCTGCCGTGATGGCCTGCAGCCAGCCAGGCCAGCAATCCGGGCTCGGCATGCGACAGGTCGACCGGGGCCACGCCAATTTGGGAGAATCCCAGTTGCCGCCCCCAAAGCTGCAACTGCTCTGGCAACCCCTGCTGTTGAATGGACACATCATTCCTTTGAACCAAACGCCGATTGTAAAAACCTTGCTCTGGCCAGATGAACAAGCTTGTCAGGCCTTCGCACACAGCCTGTCGGCCAATCCGCATCTGCGCCAAGCCCAACTCTGTCTGCTCGGCGACTTGGGTAGCGGCAAGACCAGTTTCACCCGCTATGTGCTACAGGCCCTGGGCGTCAGCGGGCGCATCAAAAGCCCGACCTATGCGGTGGTCGAGTCTTATGAAATCCTGCGGGATGGTCGGCATTTGTCTATCTGGCATTTTGATTTTTACCGCTTCAAAGACCCGCAAGAATGGGAAGACGCGGGCTTCAGAGACATGTTTGCTGCACCCGGTTTGAAGATTTGCGAATGGCCGGACAAAGCCGCCGGTTTTCTGCCGCAAGCCGATCTGGACATCAGACTTGAAGTCAACGCCGACGAAAGCCGCAGTGTGACACTGACCGCTTACACCGACACCGGCAGGAGCTTGCTGGCATGATTCAAACTGCCGCTGTTGATCAGACACAGACTCCATGAATATGCATAAACGCACACTGTTGCAAGCCGGCACGCTGGTGTTGTTGTTGGGTCGGGCCCAACTGGCCCGGGGTGCCACCATACTGGGCGTGCGGGTCTGGCCAGCGAACGATTACACCCGCGTCACCATCGAATCTGACACGGCGCTGGTCACCAAGCACACAACAGTAGCGCAGCCGCCAAGGCTGGCAGTTGACATTGAAGGCATTGAATTGAACACGGCGCTGCGCGAACTGGTGGGCAAGGTGCGCAGCGACGATCCTTACATCACCGGTGTGCGCGTTGGTCAATTCACCCCGACCACGGTGCGGCTGGTACTGGATTTGCGTCAAGCGGTCAAACCGCAAGTGTTCAACCTGGAGCCGGTACAGGCGGCGCAAGCCAGCTTTCAACACCGATTGGTGCTGGACTTGTACCCTTTGCAAGCCATGGACCCGCTGGAAGCTTTGATTGCAGAAAAACTCAAAGACGAACACAAACGCCCGCAGGCGCAGGACGCGTTGGAAGAATTGATTGCCAACCACTCCAGCGATGTGAGGCCGCGGCCTGTGCCCAACAACAGCAGCACCTTGTCGTCGGCATTGCCTACACCTACAGCCTCTTCCATTCCTTCACCTACACCTTCGACAACAGCCCCGCCTTTATCGTCTGCCAAACCTGTACAAGCAGCCACTGCGCCACCTGTGAATCCGCCCGTCACAGCGTCACCTCCAGTGGCCTCGACTGTCAATCCGCCCCCCATCAGTTCGCCTCGCCCGGTGGCAAACAAAACTGACAACGACCAGTTGTTTGACCGCTTTGCCGTGGTCGCACTCGACCCCGGCCACGGTGGCGAAGACCCGGGAGCCATCGGTCCGAACGGCACGCGCGAAAAAGATGTCGTGCTGCAAATCGCCAACCGGCTGCGCGAGCGCATCAACAAAACCGTGCTGAAAACCCGTCGCGGCGATTTGCCGTTGCGCGCTTTCATGACACGCGATGCGGATTTTTTTCTGCCTTTGCATGTGCGGGTACAAAAAGCGCAGCAGGTGCAAGCCGATTTGTTCATCAGCCTGCACGCCGATGCCTTCTTGACGCCACAGGCCAGCGGTGCCAGTGTTTTTGCGTTAAGCCAGGGCGCGGCATCCAGCGCCGCCGCTCGCTGGATGGCAAACAAAGAAAACGGGGCAGACAACATAGGCGGACTGAATATCAAGGTGCAGGACCAGCATGTACAGCGCGCTTTGTTTGACATGAGCACCACGGCGCAAATCAACGACAGCTTGAAGCTGGGCGTGGAAATGCTCAGCCAGATACGGCGCGTGGGCAAACTGCACAAACCTCAAGTAGAGCAAGCAGGTTTTGCGGTCTTGAAAGCGCCGGATATTCCCAGCCTGCTGGTGGAAACCGCATTCATCAGCAACCCGCAGGAAGAGGCGCAACTGATCAGCGAGGCCTACCAGAATCAACTGGCAGATGCGCTGATGCGGGGGATTGAAAATTACTTTTTGCGCAATCCCCCTGTGGCGCGCAACCGGTCTATGTGAATTGAATCAAACCGGTTCGTCAAGTGCCGGGTTGCGCGCGGGACTTGATGGCACCCCAGACAGCAACCAGTCCGGGCAACAGGATCAATGCCCAGATGAATTTTTCAAAATGCTGTTGTACCCAAGGGATATTGCCGAACACATAACCAACAATGCTCACACCGACCACCCACAATACCGCGCCTGACACATTGAACACAGTGAATCGACCTCGGTCCATGTGCGACACACCGGCTACAAACGGAGCAAATGTGCGGATGAAAGGCAAAAAACGCGCGGCGATGATGGTGACGCCGCCATATTTCTCATAAAACGCGTGCGCTTGGTCGTAGGACTTGCGGTTAAACCAGCGTGTGTCACTGTCCAGCAGCCGCTGGCCGAAATAACGACCTATCAAATAATTGCATTGGTCACCGGCAATGGCAGCGAACACCAGCAATCCCATGGCCAGCGGCAGGTTCAGCAAACCTGCACCGCCCATGGCGCCCACCACAAACAACAGTGAATCGCCCGGCAGCAAAGGCATGACGACCAGCCCGGTTTCGACAAACACAATAGTGAAAAGAATCAGGTAAATCCAGACCCCATGCTCTTGCACCAAAAGCGCCAAGTGTTTGTCGATATGCAGTATGAATTCAATCAGATAAGTCAATATTTCCATGGCGACCATTATCAATGCTTTGTGTGAATGAAAAAATCAGCCCACAAGCGCAGAACCGCCCAAGCTAATCAAGCGTCTTCACCATGGGCAGTCACCTAGAATCTCAGGGTGAATTCCCCAACGCCCCCACGCATACGCGAACTCCCCGACGAACTCATCAGCCAGATAGCCGCCGGCGAGGTGGTCGAGCGCCCGGCCTCCGTGGTGCGCGAACTGGTGGATAACGCGCTGGACGCCGGTGCCACTAACGTGGTGGTCCGCTTGGTCGAAGGCGGTGTGCGTTTGATCAGCGTGGAAGATGACGGCACGGGTTTGCTGCCTTCAGACATGCCGCTGGCACTCAAGCGCCACGCCACCAGCAAGATCGCCAGTTTGCATGACCTGGAGTCTGTCGCCACCATGGGGTTTCGTGGCGAAGCACTTGCAGCTATAGCCGCTGTCTCTGAACTCAGTCTCATGTCACGCACTGCTGAACAAGACCACGCCATGCAACTTGATGCACGCAGCGGCGAATTGCGCCCGGTTGCCAGAAGCCTGGGCACGACGGTGGAAGTCAAAGAATTGTTTTTCAGCACACCGGCGCGGCGCAAATTTTTAAAGTCCACCGCCACTGAACTCGCGCATTGCCTTGAATCATTGAAACGCCATGCACTCGCCCGCCCTGATGTGGGTTTCGCTTTGTGGCATGACGGTAAAGCCATTGCGCAATGGCGCGCCCAAGCGCACTCACAAGGTGTGGACTTGCGACTCGCCGATGTGCTGGGTCAGGAGTTTGTGGACTCATCGCTGTGGATCGATCACCAGCACGGTGCTGTGCGTGTGCGCGGACGCGCCGGTGTGCCGGATGCCGCACGCGCTCGCGCCGATCACCAATACGCGTATGTGAACGGCCGCTATGTGCGCGACAAAGTGCTGTCGCACGCAGCACGCAGCGCTTATGAAGATGTGCTGCACGGTCAACGCCAACCGGTATACGCGCTGTATTTAGACATTGATCCGCAGCGCGTGGACGTGAACGTACATCCGACCAAAATCGAAGTGCGTTTCAGAGACAGCCGCGAAGTGCACCAAGCGGTGCAACACGCGCTATCGGGTGCGCTGTCGGTGTCGCGTGCCGGGCAGCCTGTGAGCGGCGTGGCAGACAGCAACCCATCAAGCAGAACCTCGTTTGTGCAGGACAGACAACAGGCTATTTCCAGTCTGCAAAACTTCGGCGAACCCGCTGCCCGGCCTGAAAACCAAAC
The DNA here is from genome assembly GCA_947452325.1 of Comamonadaceae bacterium. GTDB lineage: Bacteria > Pseudomonadota > Gammaproteobacteria > Burkholderiales > Burkholderiaceae_C > Limnohabitans. The sequence continues at coordinate 5,272 of CANGCZ010000086.1, forward strand.
CCATTTGCCTTGGCAAGTACAAGCCGGTCAAGCGGTGAAAGACCTGGGTCAACTCTGGCAACCCTCTGTCGCCCATGTATTTGAAAAATCACCATCCCCTATGTTTTCTGCCGTGCCAGCGGCTGCATTGCCAGAAGGCGAATGGCCGCTAGGCAAAGCTTTGGCGCAATTGCAAGGTGTTTACATACTCGCTGAAAACAAACAAGGTTTGGTGTTGGTAGATATGCACGCAGCGCATGAGCGCATCGTGTACGAGCGCCTCAAAGTGCAATTGGCAGAACACGCCATGCAAAGCCAAAACCTGTTGATCCCCGCCTCTTTCAGTGCCACGGCCGAAGAAATCGCCACCTGCGAAAGCCATGCCGAGGTGTTGTCGTCATTGGGCTTAGATATTTCGATTTTGTCGGCCAGTTCCTTGGCGGTACGCCGGGTTCCTGCGTCACTCGCGCAAGGCGATGCGGTCGCACTTGCCCGCAGTGTGTTGGCGGAACTGGCGCAACACGATGCGCACCAAGTGCTGCAACGCGCGCGCGACGATGTACTGGCCGCCATGGCCTGTCACGCTGCGGTGCGCGCCAACCGTCAACTGACCCTAGAAGAAATGAACGCATTGCTCAGACAAATGGAAACCACAGAACGCGCTGACCAGTGCAACCACGGCCGCCCTACCTGGCGACAACTCAGCATGCGTGAACTCGACGCCTTGTTTTTGCGAGGCCGTTGATGCATGCCAATCTGGTGATATTGCTGCTGGCTTTGTCCATCGGCCTGCAACCGGTGTCCACCGATTTGTATTTACCCGCACTGCCCGGTTTAGCGGCAGATTTGAAAGCCAGCGTCGGCATGGTGCAGTACACACTGACCGGCTTGCTGCTGGCTTTCGGCACCTCGCAATTGCTTTGGGGGCCGTTCTCTGACAAAGTGGGCAGACGCCCCATCATGCTGCTGGGTTTGGGTTTGTATTTGATTGCGGCTATCGGTTGTGTGTTGAGCACCAGCATTGAAACCTTGGTGGCGTGGCGCATATTGCAAGGCGCGGCCATGGGTGCGGTGATCACCAGTGCGCGGGCTGTGGTGCGCGATTTGTATGAGCCGGTCAAAGGTGCACGCGTCATGTCCAAGTCCATGACTGGTTTGGGTTTGATGGCCTGTACCAGCCCTCCCTTAGGCGGCTTTCTCACACAACACTGGGGCTGGCAAGTGGCTTTGATGTCGGTGGTTTTGTATGCACTGGCCACCTTGGTCTTGGTGACCTGGCAGTTTGAAGAAACGCTGCAGCAGCCCAACCCGCGCGCCTTGCATTTACCGACCATGCTGCGTATTTGGTGGCAGGTGTTGTGCCACCCCACGTTCAGAGCGTTTGCGTTGTTGTCTCTGTCCGGCTATGGCGTTTTGTTTGTGTACCTAGCCACTTCATCGTTTGTATTCATACAGGTCTTGCATTTGTCCAGTCTGCAACTGGGTTGGATACTGTCTTCCATGTCCATCATGTACATCACCGGCACCATCATTTGCCGTTACCTCCTGAGAAAAATAGGCATGCGTCGCGCCATCGCGCTGGCGGGTACGCTCAGCGCCAGCAGCGGCGCTTTGTTGTGCTGGATGGTTTACGGCGGTTGGGCCAGTGCCACCAGTC
>CANGCZ010000087.1 GCA_947452325.1 Comamonadaceae bacterium
AAGGCAGTGGTCAGCCAGCTTTTACCGGCGCCGCTGGTCGTGCCCAGCACCATGACGCAGCGCGCGCTCAATCCTCAATCCCACGCTGCGCCGGTACGCCGACTTGGAAGGCGTGTTTGACCATGGTCATCTCGGTCACGGTATCGGCCAGGGCAATGATTTCCGGCGGACAACGTCTCCCCGTCAAAACCACATGCACATGAACCGGTCGATGGCGCAAGGTGTCCAGCACATCGTCCAGCGGCATCCAGCCGTAAATCAGCGGGTAGGTGATTTCGTCCAGCGTGACCATAAAGTAGTCGCCGCTGTGGATGGCCGTTTTGGCCTTTTGCCAGCCTTCGCGCGCCAATTGCGCGCTGTGTTCCAGGTCTTGGCTTTTCCAGCTAAAGCCGTCGCCCAGGCCTTCGATGGGGATGCCCAGCTGCTCAAACATGCGGTGCTCGCCAAAGCGCGCCGAGGGCACTTTCATGAACTGGAATACCTTCACTTTTTTGGCGCGTCCATGGGCGCGCAACGCCAGACCGAAAGCCGCCGTGCTTTTGCCTTTGCCGTCGCCGGTGTTGACGATGATGAGGCCACGGCGCGCGCCTTTGGACTTTTCATAGGGTTTTTCGGTGGGGGCTTGCTCATGGATCATGCTTGATTTCCTTTGACTGTCAAAGCCTGCCCTGCAACCATCCAAGTCAGTCGCTCACAGGCCGCGCCCAGTCGCTGATTGACCAGGCCCTGGGTGTCGACAAACGCTCTTACCTCTGCGCCCAAGGGAATCACACCGCCACCGATGTCATTGCTGATGAGCACCACCGGCCCGGGCGCAGACGCTATCGCCAGACACAGTATCTCGGTTTGCAACAGCACTTCTTCTGGCGACATCACCGGTTGGCTTGTGTCTACAGGCATCATCAAATGGGTCAGCCACAAGGTGATGCAATCGATGACCAGCATGCGCTTGGTCCGGCTGTGTTCTGTCAGCATTTGTGCCAAGCGCTTTGGTTCTTCCAGCGTTTGCATGGCAGGCACGCGCGCGCGCCGTTGCTGCCGGTGGCGCTCAATGCGCGCGTGCATTTCATTGTCACCGGTCAAAGCGGTGGCAATCAACACGGCTTCATTTCCCTCGGACGCCGACAGCCAGTCGGCAGCCAGTTGTTCGGCGCGTGCCGATTTGCCGCTTTTCTGGCCACCGAGTATCAGTTCGCTTTTTGCCCATGCATGTGTCATGACAGTCCTTTATTTGGGTTGCCATTGCAGGCCGACAAACACATTGCGCCCGGCGGTGTAGTAACCATTTGCCAGTTGGTAAGACTGGTCAAACGCCTGGTTCAAACGCAACAACACGCTGTAGTCTTTGTCTATCTGACGCTGCCCCCACAGATTGAACAATTGAAAAGCAGGTAAGACAGTCGTGTTGTTGTTATCGTCAAAACGTTTGTCCACCCACTGCCATTCGCTGCCCAGTTGCCAGTCTTGCCACTTTGTGTCTGCTGCTAGCTTCAGTGTGTTGCCTGCGCGGCGCCCCAGTGCCTTGCCGGTGTCTGTGTTTTTGGCGTCCAGCTTGTCATAAGAACCGCTGAAGTTGAATCCTTGGTACCGGGTGGTCGCTGACAACGTCATGCCTTGCAAGCGAGCATGGCTGTCATTGACATAGCAACCATAGGCCGATGAACAAGTGCCTTTGCCGGAAACATAGTCAATCAGGTTATCGAGGATGTTCTGATAAACCACCAGCGACAGGCTGTGAAAGCCTTGCTCGAACTTCAAACCGAGTTCTTTGTTTTGAGAATTTTCCGGTTGCAATGACGATGAACCATAAGCACTGAAGCGCTGGTACAAGGTAGGAACCCTGAACGCACTGCCTGCCGATGCGCGCAGTTGCCACGCTTGGTTCAACTCGTAAGCATAAGCCGCCAGCGCCGTTGTTTTATCGCCGAAATCACTGTCTTTGTCGTGGCGTGTATTCAATTGCAAGCTGTGCTGCTCCAGCACCAGACCATAGCCCAGCGCTACTGCGTTTTGTGAACGGCTGGTCTGCACAGGTGAGGTGTCACTGTTGTCTAACGCATCCTCGCGGCGTTCCAAGGTTGCCTGAAAGCGGTGTATGTCCAAGCTGAATTCGTTCTGGAACACATAATTGCGTAGCTGGGTTTGTGTCTGGTAGGACGTTGTCGGGTCTTGGTAGTCATCCTTGCTGCGAGTGAACAAAAAATTCGTCTTGTATTCTGGCGTCCATTGCGCAGACCAATTCAGACCTGTGGTTTGCAAACTGTGGATGCTGTGGTCGTCCTGCACCTTGCCCGGATAACCATAGCCATCGTATTGCGCATCCATTTTGCTTTGCAACAGCGTAGCCTCCAGCTTGTGGTCTTTGTTGATTTGCAATCCCAGACGCGCGGTTTCGGCATGGCTGTCATAGCCGTCATTGTCGGGATTGGCCGCTTTCAATACATTGAAGCCTTTGCTTTTGTCCTTGGTTGCGCCCAATGCATAGTCCCATTGTTCTTGCACACCGCTGAAACCAGCATTGACTTGGTAAGTGTTGTATGAGCCAGCACCCAAGCCTGCGTAGGGCTGAAATGGGCCCTCCCCTTTGCGGGTGAACAGTTGGACCACCCCGCCTATGGCGTCCGATCCATAAATAGCAGCTGCGGGGCCACGCAGAATTTCTATGCGATCGATTGGAGCCAGCGGCAGCGCCTCCCAGTTGAACCCACCACTGGCAGACTGAGATTCAATCCGCACGCCGTCCACATACACCGCAGTGTGATTCGTGTTCGTGCCGCGAATATACGCACTGGTGGTGTTACCTGTGCCGCCATTGCGTTGAAACTGTATGCCCGGGTAGCGAGACAACAGATCAGCCACGCCGACCGCACCGCTCAGTTCTATGGCTTGCCTCTCTATCACAGTGACATCGGCGATTACCTCGCTGACCGGTTGTTCGATGCGGGTGGCTGTGACCACAACTTCATTCAGGATTTGCGCAAAACCAGGCCCTGCGGTGGCGCAGCACACCGCAATCAAGCCCGGCCTGAGGGCTTTCAAACAAGCAAACATAAAAATAGTCCGACAAAGAGACTTGTTGTCGGCATCCCCTCCGACGTCAAGCGATCAGCCAGACATGCGGTCTGACCCCTTGTTGGCCGGTATCCGGGCTGGCGGAACGGATTGCATCGCCTTCCCATCGGCTTATTCAAGGCCGACAGTGGCTGAGTGAGGCAATCTGAACTTGAAGAAGTTCGTCCGCTTGACCGTTGCGGGGGCAGCGCAGGCTGGGTGGTTCAATGTGTTTTAAACCGCTCTCCTGCTTCCCGTTTAACTGCAGCGTGTGAATCACGCAGCGAGCACCAACAAGCTAAATATAATTCAAAATAAAATTTAAGTAAATATTAAAGTAGTCATTTTATTTTTCAATCTGTTATCAGAACGCTGTGATCAACTGATGATAGTTTTCTAAAGCCCATGACAAAAGCGTATGCTGAGCCTTTGATTGCCGGAGCAATGCATGGAAAATTTCTGGATATGGGCGCTGGTGTTTATTGTCATGAGCCCGCTGGTACTTGGACTGCTATTGATAGGTCTGCAAAAAAAGGTACGCATTATTCACAGCGTCTCTGGCATCGCCAAAAACGGTTACATGGGCTACAGCTGGACATATTTGTTTTTTGGCTGGTTTGTACCCGTGGTGCGCGGTGAACTCGGCGTCGGCGTGCTGCACTTGGTGATCACCTTGGTGTCTTTCGGTTTATCGCAATTGATTTTTCCGTTTTTATACAACCGGCAGTACATGAACCGCATGTTGACCAGCGGTTGGGTATTGGATATCGCAGACCCGAATTACGAGACAGCCAGACAAAAACTCAATATCGTCAACTGAGACGCGGCGGTACCCGCGAATGCCAGTCTGTCACCCGCTGAAACGCACTGCCTGCGCGTATGAGTGTGGCCTCGTTCAAATGTGCTGAAACCAATTGAATGGCCACAGGTGTTTGCTTGGTTGTAAAACCTGCGGGCAAAGTGATGGTCGGGTTGCCGCTCATGTCGAAAGGCGCAGTGAATTTGATGAGGCGCGCCAACTCGGAGGGGACAGTACCGATGACCGACATCTCTTGGGTGGTCGGAGACGCCATGGGTTGCGCCGGTATCAAGAGCAAATCGCAGTTTTGAAAAAAACCGCGCACCGCCCCGGTGAAAGCACGGCGGCGCAACCAGATTTTTTGCATCTCCACCGCGCTGATAGATCGGCCGAACTCGATCAAACCACCCAAGCCTGGTCCGTACAAATGCTTGTTTTTAGGATGCCAGGCTTCGTGCGCGACAGCGGTCTCAGCCGCACAGGCAGTGCCCCAATCAGCAACCATGTCGGTCACATCGGGAAAGCGCACATGCCGCATGTCAGCGCCAAGCGATTGCAAGACATCAAAGGCGGATTGAACCGCTTTTTGCATGTCTGCATCCAAACCTGCGCAATAGTCTGCATCAAAGCCAATACGCAATCCACTCAACTGCGTGTTGTCACCACACACATAGTCGGGCACAGGCGCGTGCAATGCCACGCTGTCATCCGGGTCTGCACCTGCAATCAACCCCAGCATGTGACCGCAGTCCATGGCGGTGCGCGCCATCGGGCCGATGTGGTCCAGCGAAGCGGCCAACTCGAACGCGCCATGCACAGGCACACGCGCCCAGGTGGGTTTCAGTCCGGTGACACCATTCGCGGCTGAAGGAAAACGGATAGACCCGCCTGTGTCTGTGCCTATGGCTGCAAAGCACAAACCAGCGGCAACAGTGACGCCGGAACCGCTGGAAGAAGCACCTGACCAATGGTCATCATGCCAAGGGTTGATGGGTGGCGGCACGTCAGGGTGGTGGTCGGCAAACGCTGCTTCTGTCATGGTGAGTTTGCCGAGCAACACCGTGCCCGCTTGGCGCAAGCGTTTCACCACTGTGCCGTCATACGATGGTTTGAAGTCGCGCATCATGGGCATGCCGGCCGCAGTGACGATGTCTTTGGTGTAGCACAGGTCTTTCAATGCAACCGGCACACCGTGTAATGGACTGAGTATCTGGCGACGCATGATCATGGCATCAGCATCACGCGCTTGCTTTAAAGCGATGTCATGCGAAACGGTGGCATAGGACAACAAGCGTTTGTCCAGCCGGTCGATGCGGTTGAGCATCATTTGGGTGAGCTCGACAGACGACAGTTTTTTGCTGTGCAGCAGTCCTGCCAGTGTGTATGCGTCCAGAAAAGCCAGTTGGTCGTCTGTCACTGTGTGCTTTCTGTGCGGTCTGCTCAGGCGGTTTGCGGTGAACGCAAACCGAGTTCATTCACCATGCTTTGACGCATCTGAAATTTTTGCGGCTTGCCGGTGGCAGTAAGCGGGAATTCGCGCACGATTCGCAGATAACGCGGCGTTTTGTAATGCGCCATGTGAGAGCGGCAGTACTCAATGAACTCTTCTGCTTCAGCAGTTTGTCCGGGATGCAATATCACCCACGCCGCAATTTCCTCGCCGTATTTGGCATCCGGCACACCGAAGACTTGCACGTCCAGCACTTTGGGGTGTTGTATCAACTGGTTTTCTATTTCACGCGGGAATACGTTTTCTCCGCCGCGTATCAGCATGTCTTTGACCCGCCCGACAATGTTGCAATAGCCTTGTGCATCAATGGTCGCTAAGTCACCGGTGTGCATCCAACCTGCTTCATCAATCGCTTCAGCGGTTTGCTGCGGGTCTTCCCAATACGAACGCATCACAAGGTATCCACGCACACACAACTCGCCCGCCGTACCGACCGGCACCATGCGCCCGTGCTCGTCAATCACTTTGGCTTGTACATGCGGTTGAATGCGACCAACAGTTGACACTCGCCTTTCCACAGGATCAGACACATGCGACTGAAAGGACAACGGTGAGGTTTCGGTCATGCCGTAGCCGATGGTGATTTGCTTGATGTTGAGTGTGCGCATCACGGCCTGCATAGTCTCCACCGGACAAGGTGCTCCGGCCATGATGCCGGTACGCAAGAGGCTGAAATCCATGTTCGACACACCCGGCTCGGCCAGCATAGACACAAACATGGTGGGCACGCCGTGCAGTGCCGTGCATCGCTGTTTCAACACCGCTTTGAGGGTGGCAGCGGCATCAAAGCCTTCACCGGGAAACACCATGGCAGATCCCGCAGCGGTGCAGGTCAACACACCCAACACCATGCCAAAGCAATGGTAGAGCGGCACAGGTATGCACATGCGGTCGTCGTGGGTCAGCGCCATGGATTTGGCTGCAAAGCGAGCGTTATTGACGATGTTGAAATGAGAGAGCGTGGCACCTTTGGGGTTACCGGTGGTGCCGCTGGTGAATTGGATATTGATGGCGTCGTCCGGGTCGAGCGCGGCAGACAAATCTTTCAAGCGCGCGTGTTGCGCCGGTCCTGCTTGCTGCAAAAAATCTTTGAAGCGCATGGCTCGCGCAGGCACCTCCTGCTTGGCAGCTTCGTGGGCAGGCACGGAAAGATCGTCCAGCAAGATGACATGTTTCAAATGCTCGAGCTTCAAAGAAGTCAAATCACCGGCTTGTCCGGGGCGGTCAATCTCAGGCGCGAGTTGACGCAAGGTGTCGAGGTAATTGTTGGCTTTGTAACCGCGTGCCATGACCAGCATACGGCAACGCACTTTGTTCAAGGCGTATTCGAGTTCGCTGCTTTTGTACGCGGGGTTGATGTTGACCAGCACGGCACCGATGCGCGCTGTTGCAAACTGCGTCAGTAACCATTCCAAGCGGTTGGGCGACCAGATGCCGACACGGTTACCGCGGCGTATGCCCATGGACAGCAAAGCGGCTGCCATGTTGTCCGCCTGTTGC
>CANGCZ010000088.1 GCA_947452325.1 Comamonadaceae bacterium
ATTGATGGGGCAAGTCAATACCGTTCGGCTCGGCGCTGAACATATCCGTCCTATGGGCAGCATCACGTTAACCACGGGCGTGCTGTCCATGTACCCCATGCCTGGCAGCTCAATTGTGACGACGGTGAACGCAGCGGTTGAAGGCTTTGTGAAATCTGCCGCCTTGGAACTGAAAGACAAAGTCAGAGTGAATGCCGTGTCACCTGGCTGGATCACAGAGACCTTGGAAAAAATGAAGATGGACACATCGCCCGGCTTACCTGCCGCTGAAGTGGCCCGGGCCTATCTTGAGTTGATGGAGTCAGACACAACAGGGCGGGTTCAAATCAGTATGAAGTCTTAACCGTCAAACCTGAGGGCTGCATAGGCTTTGAATGATCTAAACACGGACATATAAACCATGCTCGACTCCACCCTCAGAGTCGAAGCAATGCTTGATGACATCGTAAATTATGTTTGCTGAATAAACGTTTCAAAAACATATCGTAGCGGCTTGTCAATTGCTCAAAAGCCAACTCAACCGGATCTTGTCCTGCCACGGCCGACTTTCTGATAACAGCGCCAAATAAACGCACGGTTTTCAGCGATCGCTCCGTCACTCCCATCCTCAGTGCGTCTTTGATGGCATCCAGTCTGCTGTCTTTGGTATGGCGACTCCATGCGCCTTTGCCGCTTCGCATGGGTGAACCGTGTAATTCAACTTCATATGGATCTGAAGGCGAAAAGCGGACAGCTACCTTATTTAGCTCTTGCTCAACCCAATGGGTTTCCCGCTCAAATACAGAAACGCCAGCAAGCACAAAATACTGTTGATTCGGGTCGCTCGCAGACCCTGACTCATCCAAATAAAGTAAGTGCATATTGCCTCCTACAACGAAACAGGCCGCTAAATGCGGCCCGTCAAAATAGGTAAGCTAGGTGAGGTATGCCATCAAGACACCCAAAAGGTAGGCATCAACCCGACTCGATATCAATGTCAACGCATATTTTTGAAATTCACAAACCCTGAACCTTGCTCAAGGAGTCAGCGCCTTGGAAATCGTCAATTGCAATTTCTCGGAACTGCCCGGCGTCACCGGGCCGACACTGGCTCCGAAGTCACCTGCTTGCGGCATGGCGTTACCGGTTTTGGAGATGCGAGCGCGCACCATCACAGACTTGACTTGTGAAAGTTTCATTTGCGGGTTCATGGCCAGGCTGTCGTCTAGCACAAAGTCATAAGGCAGTTTGTCTACCGTGGTGCGAATGATGGCCAGCGGCATGCGAGGCCCTTCGGCTGCATTGGCGTAAATGAATACCGTGTCCTTGGGCGAAACTTGCGCCTCTAACTCGGGGCCCAAAACAACACGTCCGCTTAAACGCTCGGTACCGTCGGACTCAGGCTTGGCCATGGCGCCGGCACTGGCCGGGGCATTGCCAGCCACCACGGGTGACAACGGTGGCAGTCCCAGGCGCTCACGCGCCTTGTCAATCGCCTCGGCCAGCGCCGGACCGTCAGGTGATGTCGCAGGCAATAAACCTCGCACTTTCTCCCAGTACACCAGCGCTTCCTTAAAGCGTCCTTCAGAATAAGCCGCGCTGCCCGCCAGCAACAAGGCGTTACCGTTTTGCGGATCGGTTTTGAGCACGTTGTTGATGATGGCCCAAGGCTCGCCTTTGAAACTGCCGTTGTTCTTTTGCGCCAACACCTCGGCGCGCTCTATCAACACATCGTCGTTACGCTCGAGTGCCAGTGCTTTTTGCAAAGCCGCATCGGCTTGTTCATAACGCGCCAGCGCACGCTGTATGCGACCGAGCATGATCCAAGCCTCGGCGTTTTTCGGTTCTTTTTCCAACCGTTGGCTGAGTTGCTCGGCCATGGTTTCCAGTTTTTGCGGCGTGATTTGTTCTTCGCCATTGGCCTGCGCCAACAAGGCAGGATCCAGGGCAATCGGTGTGCCGACATAAAAATAAATGACAAAAGCCAGCACAGGAACAGTCAAAGACAACAGGCTGATCAACCACTTGGCGCGCGCAGGCGCAGTCGGTGCCTGTATGGGCGCAGCAGCAGGGGCGTCTTCCATCAGGCGCTGGGTCAACTCCTGTTGAGACAAGTCAAAACCTTGCTGATCCAAGCTGCCTTGCGCCAGTTCCCGCTCGAGTTCGGAGAGTTGCTCGCGGTACACGGTCACATGCGACATCACATGCTCGCGCTCAACCCCTTTTGTCGCCGCGCGCGCCGCACGCAACACCGACCAAGCCAGCACCAACACGACCAGCAATGACAAGGCCAGTGACAGCAGCAAGAAAAGTTGTGCGTTATTCATTCAATCCTTGTGCGTTGCCGCTTCGTTCGGTGCATGAAGGGACGAAGCACTGGCCTGACCCAAAGCGTTTTTGCGCAAGCGCAAATAGCGCCACAAGCCCCATACAGCCAGCAGCAACATGAAAAACGGGCCGAACCACAATGGCCAAGTCAAGGGTTTGACCTGGGGCCGGTACAGCACAAAGTCACCGTAGCGCTCGACCAGATAGGTTTTGATTTCTGCATCGGATTTGTCTTCACGGATCAGCTTGCGCACTTCGCGGCGCAAATCCTCGGCCAATTCGGCATGAGACGAAGCCAGCGACTCGTTTTGGCAAACAAGACAGCGCAGTTCTTCTGCAATTGCCACCAGTCTGGCTTCTACCTGCGGGTCTTCGGCCATGGGAGCAGCCTCGCCTGCCCACAGCCAAGGCGCAATCAACAAACTGCACAAGATCAACAAGCGCTTCATGAGGCTTCCAGAGTCTGAATCAAAGGCAATACGGTATCTATCAGTATTTGTGGCGTCAGCGGGCCGACGCGCTTGTAACGGATGATGCCTTGCTTGTCTATGAGGTAGGTTTCGGGCACGCCATACACGCCGTAATCAATGCCGACGCGGCCATCCAGATCGAGCACCGACAAACTGTAAGGGTTACCCTGGCGCTGCAAAAAACGCAGGCTGCGTTCGCGCGCCAATTGCAATTTCTCTGTGTCTTTGAGCGGGCCGTTGGCCATGTCTTGCGGCTGTATTTCTTTGTAACTCAAACCCACTACCGGGGTGTGGCTGCTTTTGGCAAAGTCGACCAGCAAAGGGTGCTCTTCACGACAGGCGACACACCAGGTGGCCCAGACGTTGAACAACCAGACTTTGCCTTTCATGTCTGACGGGCTAAAGGGCTTGTCGCCGACGAGTACCGGCAGGCTGAACTCAGGCGCCGGTTTACCCACCAGCGGCGATGGGATTTCACGCGGATCGCGCTTGAGGCCGACCGCTAAAAACACCACCAACGCGGCAAACAACACCAGAGGTATCAAAAACTTTTTGTTCATGGCATCAAGTGGCGGAAGACAAGGCTTCACCAGCGGTTTGCAAAGGTGACACAGCCGCTTTGCGGTAGCGCCGGTCAAGGGCTGCCAGCACGCCGCCGAGCACCATCATCAGCACACCGGCCCACAGCCAGGGCACGAAAGGCTTGTAATAAACGCGCATGCTCCAACTCGGCGTGTCTCCAGGCACAGGGTCTCCCAAAGAGACATACAAGTCGCGCATCACACCTGAATCGATGGCCGCCTCGGTCATCGGCATGGCGCTGGAGAAATAACGGCGTTTCTCGGGATACAGCACTTCAATGACTTTGTCGTTTTTCAATACCTCGACATGGGCTTGCATGGCTTTGTAATTCGGTCCGTTCACATCCACCATGTCGGCCAGACGGAAAGTGTAGGGAACGATAGTGACCGTGTCGCCCAGCGCCATGCGCACATCGCGTTCCACCTCAAACGACTTGACGCCGGTGATGCCCAGTACGACCACTGCCAAACCGAAATGCGCCAAATGCATGCCCCAAAATGAACCGCCTATGCGACCGGGTTTGCGTATGCGCTCAACCACATGTTGCAGACTGCCCAGAGCCACCCACATTCCTAGAAACACGCCCAGCGCAGTCCCGGCAGACCATTGGCCGAAGACAAAAGGCAAACCTATCGCCAATACCAAAGCCGCCAGTCCCACCCAACGCAAACGCAGCACCATGTCGTTCAAACGGGCTTCGCGCCAATGCGCTACCGTGCCGGGCACCAATACAAACAGCAGTGGCACCATGAGTGGCGCGAACACCAGATTGAAATACGGCGGGCCAACAGACAACTTGCCTAAGTTCAATGCATCAATGACAAGCGGGTAAAGCGTACCGAGCAACACCGCTCCGGTGGCCACCACCAGTAGCACGCTGTTGAGCAGCAAAAACGATTCACGCGACACCAAGCCCATGCTACCGCCCAGAGTGACTGCCGGAGCGCGCCAGGCGAACAAAGTCAGCGAAGCACCTATGACCACCGCCAGAAAACACAGCACAAAAATACCGCGCGCCGGGTCCGAAGCAAACGCATGGACCGATGTCAGCACGCCTGATCGAACCAAAAATGTTCCGAGCAAAGACAAGGAAAAAGCAGCGATCGCCAGCAACACGGTCCAGGCCTTGAAGCTGCCGCGTTTTTCTGTGACCATCAATGAATGGATCAGCGCTGTGCCCACCAGCCAAGGCATGAGAGAAGCGTTTTCCACCGGGTCCCAAAACCACCAACCGCCCCAACCCAGTTCGTAATATGCCCACCAAGAACCCAGTCCGATACCGAAGGTGAGAAAAGACCAGGCGATCACTGTCCAAGGGCGCGACCAGCGTGCCCATGCGGCATCCAGGCGACCTGAGATGAGCGCTGCAATGGCGAACGCGAACGCCACCGACATACCGACATAGCCCATGTACAACATGGGCGGATGAATCACCAGACCCGGGTCTTGCAACAAGGGGTTCAGGTCACGGCCATCGGCAGGGATGGGGAACAAACGGTCAAACGGGTTGGAAGTGACCAAGATAAAAGCCATGAACCCCACAGCCACCAAACCTAAAACGCTTAAAACCCGGGCCACCATGTTCAGCGGCAGGCTTTGCGAGAACACAGCCACGGCCGCGGTCCAGCCGGTGAGCATCAGCACCCACAACAGCAACGACCCTTCATGCCCGCCCCACACCGCAGCAAACTGATAGGCGCGTGGTAACAGGCGGTTGGAATGCTCAGCCACATACTTGACCGAAAAATCATTGCCCAAAAAAGAAGCCGCCAGGCAGGCGAATGACAAGACCACCAACGCAAACTGCAACAAAGCCACCGGTCGCGCCAGCGATTGCCACACGGTGTTGCGATTGAGCGTGCCCCACAAAGGCAACACACCCAGCAACAAAGCCAGCACGGTGGCGAGAATCAATGCAAATTGACCGAGTTCAGGAATCATTCAGGGTTTTGCTTTCAGGGTTTGACAGATTGGGCAGCACGCGCCTGGGCCGCCTTGTCCAACGCATGTTGGGCTTCGGGGGGCATGTAATTCTCGTCGTGTTTGGCCAGCACCTCGCTGGCGGTCATGACACCTTGTTCGTCCAGCTTGCCTTGGGCGACCACGCCCTTGCCTTCTTTGAACAAATCGGGCAACAAGCCGCTGTAGTGCACCGTGGTGTCATTGATGGTGTCGGTCACCACAAAAGACACGCTGGTGCCATCGCGCTGCAAACTGCCGGCCTTGACCATGCCGCCGATGCGAAAAGTTTTGTTGCGGGGGGCTTCGCCGTTGAGCACTTGTGTAGGTGTGAAGAAAAACACCAAGTTGCTGTTGAACGCATTCAACACAAACGCTGCAGCGATAGACAACACCAACACACCGACTGCGATCAGGCCAAAACGTTTTTGGCGAGGACTGAGGTTCATGACAGATCCTGTATTTCCGCGCGGGCCAAGGCCAGTGCATTCAAATGGGCTTGCCTGGCCTGCCAGATTTCAAGCAGGATGAACAAAGCCGTCACGCCCATGCTGCCCCAGACATACAAGCCATAACCGCCCATGTCCCAAAACTGTGACCAACTCTCCCACCTCATGCTTTTGCTCCAGAGACTTCAGGCAGGGCCTGCACCCAATCGGTATGGCGCTCGCGCTCGACGATGAGGCTGCGCACCCGGTAGCACACGATGGCCAAGGTGTAGGCCCAAAACGACAAGGCCATGAGCAACATGCCCCACAGCATCAATTGCGCCATGCTCGGTGAACGCGTGAGTGAAACCGATGCGCCCTGGTGCAAAGTGTTCCACCATTTGACCGAAAAATAAATGATGGGCACATTGATAGCGCCAACGATCGCAATCAAAGCACCGGCGCGGTCAGCGCGTCGCACATCGTCGATCGCAGAGGTCAAGGCCATGTAACCGAGGTAGAGAAAAAACAATATCAATTCAGATGTGAGCCGAGCGTCCCAGACCCACCAGGCTCCCCACATGGGCTTGCCCCATAAGGCGCCGGTCCACAAAGACAAAAAGGCAAACATGGCGCCGGTGGGCGCGAGAGCGCGGGTCATCATGCCGGACAAACGGGTGTTGAAGGTCAGACCCAACACGCTCCAAAAAGCCATGGCCAAATAAATCACCATCGACATCCATGAAGCGGGCACGTGGACAAAAATAATGCGGTAGCCCTCGCCTTGTTGTGCGTCAGTGGGCGCCAACGCAAACCCTATCCATAAACCGGCAACGCACAAGGCAGCAGCCAGCGCTGCCAACCAAGGCCATAAACGGGCTGCCAATGCGTAAAAAGTTTGCGGTGCAGCGTAATAAAACCAGCGAATAGCCATTCATTCATTCCAAGGCGATGCGCAAACCGGCACTGCAAGCCCAAGGGCTGAAAAACAGAGCGGGCAGCAACATGGCCAGCAAAATCGACACATGGGCTTGCGCACCCACACCAGACTCAAGGGCTTGCACGGCACCGACACCGAACACCAGCACCGGTACAAACAAGGGC
>CANGCZ010000089.1 GCA_947452325.1 Comamonadaceae bacterium
ATGCCGCATTTCAAACTCATGGCTGTTTCCTTGGAAAGCTAAAGCGCAAGCTAGGGTTGTGCGCAAAGCCTGAAATTCTACGGCCAGCCAACTCCTACAATCGTTTGTATGTCTTCTTCCTTTGATATTTGCATACGCGGCAGCGGCATCGTCGGCAGCACATTGGCATTGCTGTTGGCGCGCCAGCGTCTGCGGATTGCCTTGGTCGGCCAGCCTGCGGCGGCCAATGATGTGCGGGCTTTTGCATTGAATGCAGCTTCTCGTGAACTGTTGTCTGTCTTGCGCTGTTGGCCGGATGCCGAACACGCCACCGCCGTGCAGTCCATGCAAGTCTGTGGCGATGCAGGCGGACAGGTGCAGTTTCAAGCCCCCTCTTTTCAAGGCCTGACCCACATCGTCGATGTGCCCGCATTGGAACAACTGCTGGCTGACGCCATCACTTTTCAACCCACTATTGAGCGCTTGAATGCCCCCGTCAAAGCCAAATTGACCGTGGTGTGTGAAGGCCGCCACAGCAGCACGCGCCAGGAACTGGGCGTGGCCTACGACACCCTGCCGTATGCGCAACATGCACTGGCCACGCGCGTACGCTGCGCCAAACCGCATCGCCAACAGGCTTTGCAATGGTTCAATCAAACCGCACAAGAACTTGACATCCTGGCGCTGCTGCCTTTGGGTGGCAGCTCTGGCGACGAAGCCGCGGTGGTCTGGTCCATGCCATCTGCGCGCGCGCTGGAACTGCAACACGCCCCTGCCGATCAACTGTCGAATGCACTCACGCAAGCCAGCCACCAAATGCTAGGCGACTTGCACACCACCCATGCCTCACAGGTCTGGCCGCTGCAATTGGCCAAGGCCTCACATTGGAGCGGTCGCTTTCATGGCGGCGGCGCCTGGGTGCTGGCGGGCGACGCTGCGCACAGCATTCACCCGCTGGCCGGGTTGGGTCTGAACCTTGGTCTGGCCGATGTCAGCCAACTGTCTGCCGTATTGAAAGAACGTGAAACCACGGCTTACTGGCGCGGCGTCGACGACCGGTTTTTGCTGCGCCGCTACGAGCGTGCCCGCAAAGCCGGTTTGCAAGCCACATGGCTGGCTTGCGACGGCCTGCAACGTTTGTTTAACCATCCCAACACTGCATTACAAACCCTGCGCAACTGGGGTTTGAACAGCTTTAACCAATTCACACCGCTCAAACAATGGACGGTTCAGCAAGCCATGCACTGAATACAACCAGGAAATTTATGCTTCACTTTTCAAACACTCGACTTCTTTCTTTCGCCCTCTTGTGTGCATCCCTGATGAGCGCAGGTGCGGTTTTTGCGCAAGGTGAGGAAGCCTTGATCCGCAAAAACCTCAAGGAACGCATGCCGCATATTCAACCGATTGATGAGATCAGACGCACGCCCATGGCGGGTTTGTTTGAATTGCGGGTTGACGGCACAGAAATTTATTACACCGACGCCAGCGGCAGTTATTTGTTGCAAGGTCAGTTGATAGACACCAAAACACAGCGTAACCTGACCGACGAGCGGGTACAGAAAATCACCGCCATCGATTTCAAAACCCTGCCCCTGAAAGACGCCATCACGATTGTGCGCGGCAACGGCGAGCGCAAGTTGGCGGTGTTTGAAGACCCGAATTGTGGTTACTGCAAACGCTTTGAACGTGAACTGGCCAAGGCCGACAACATCACGGTCTATTTGTTTTTGTACCCTATCTTGGGCAAAGATTCCGTGGAGAAATCCAAATCCATCTGGTGTGCCAAAGAGCCCGGCAAAAGCTGGCAGGACTGGATGGTGCGTGACCAATCACCCGCCTCTGCCGCTTGTGACACAGCGGCTTTGAAACGCAACACCGAGTTCGGTCAGAAGATGAAAATCACCGGCACCCCTACATTGATCTTCACCGACGGCACACGCGTACCCGGCGCCATTGAACTCGCGCAAATCGAAAAAATGCTGGGCAAGCAACCATGAAACCGCTTGCCGCCGGTGTGCATTACCAGGTAGATGTACTGAACCTGCATGCCCACCTGTGGCAGGTCACTCTCACCATTGCCCAACCGCTGGCTTTGCAACTACTGCAATTGCCCGTGTGGATACCTGGCAGTTACATGGTGCGCGAATTCTCCAAACAACTGAGCCTGCTCACAGCGGGTCAACAAGGCAAAGCATGTCTTGTGACGCAAACCGCCAAGGCCACCTGGCAAGTGCAGACCGATGCATCAACACCTTTGGTGGTTCGCTACCAAGTGCATGCGTATGACGCCTCGGTGCGCACCGCGTGGCTGGATGCTTTGCGTGGCTTTTTCAATCCGACCAGTCTGTGTTTGATCGCCGTCGGCCACGAACAGCACGCACACACCTTACAAATCTCTCAGCCGGACCACTGCACGCACTGGCGCCTGGCCACTGCGTTGAAGCCATTGAAAACCAGCGCCAACGGCTTTGGCCTTTACCAAGCGGCCGACTATGACGAACTGGCTGATTCGCCGGTGGAGATGGCCGATTTCTGGTCAGGCCATTTTGTAGCCAAAGGCGTGCCGCATACGGTGGTGGTCACGGGCGCTGCGCCCTCATTCGATGGACAGCGTTTACTCAAAGACATGCAGCGCATTTGTGAAACCGAAATCCATTTCTGGCACGGCAAATCCAAAGCCGTGCACGACCGTTATGTGTTTCTCATCAATGCCGTGGCTGACGGCTATGGCGGACTCGAACACCGCCACAGCACGGCCTTGATGTGCAAGCGCGAAGATCTGCCGCGTATGGATCAGCTTGCCAACAGTGACGGCTACGTCAGTCTGCTGGGTCTGATCAGCCATGAATATTTCCACACTTGGAATGTCAAGCGCTTGCGCCCTGTATCCCTGTCAAATTACGACTACACGCAGGAAAACTACACCGATTTGCTGTGGTTTTTCGAGGGCTTGACCAGTTATTACGATGATGTGCTGTTGTGCCGCGCCGAACTGATTTCACCTGCGGTGTATTTGAAGCTGCTGGGCAAAACCATCAACAGCGTGTTGCAAACACCAGGCCGACAAACGCACAGCGTGGCCCAAGCAAGTTTTGAAGCTTGGACCAAGCTTTATCGTCCTGACGCGAACAGCCCGAATTTGTCCATCAGCTATTACGCCAAAGGCTCGCTGGTCGGGCTGTGTCTGGATTTGTCCTTGCGACAAAACGGTCACAGTCTGGACGAAGTGATGCGGGGTTTGTGGAAGCGCTGCAAAGCCGGACCAATGCAGGAAAGCGATGTCTTGCAAGTGTTGAAAGACATCACCGGGCGCAGTTGGCACCGCGAGCTCAAAGCCTGGGTGCATGGCACGGCTGACCTGCCCTTGCGCGAATTGTTGACGGCTCAAGGCGTGGACATCGCCGAGGACAAAGCACCTCTGGCGCAGCAACTCGGATTGCGCGTCCAGGAAAACCATGCGGTGCAGGTGCAAACCGTGCTCAACAACAGTGTCGGCGAGGCCGCCGGCTTTGCGCCTGGCGACGAGTGGCTGGGCGTGACTGTGGGTGTGATCGGCAGCGCCACTGCAAGCGCCTGGCGCATCAAGCGCATTGAGCAATTGCCTGGCTTGCTAGGCAAACACAAAACCTTCACTGCATGGGTGGCGCGTGATGGTCAACTGCTGGATTTACCGGTGCGACTGCCGGCGAAAACACAGCCTGTCTGGCGACTGGGTATCAAAGAAGCGGGCAAAGTCGGTCAATGGCTGGCTGGCAGTTCTGCCATTTGAACTGCATCAGGCTTTGCGTGAATCGATCACACGCTTAGCCTTGCCCTGGCTGCGTTCAATCGATGCTTCAGCGCATAAATCCACGCGCAAGCTTGTGCCTATGTAGGCCTTGGCATCGTGCTCGAGTGCCAGCGCGGCAGCAATGGCTTCAGGCGATTGCGGACTCAGGCCGACACGGGTCTCTACCCTCACCTTCAAGTGGTCCAGTGGGCCTTCCCGAGTGAGCACACACTGGTAGTGCGCGCTCAAAGCGGGCTGACGCAATATCAATTCTTCGATTTGTGTCGGAAACACATTGACACCGCGCACAATCATCATGTCATCGCTGCGCCCGGTGATTTTTTCCATACGCCGCATGGAGCGCGCCGTGCCCGGCAACAAACGTGTGAGGTCGCGCGTGCGGTAGCGGATGATGGGCATGGCTTCTTTGGTCAGGCTGGTAAATACCAGCTCGCCTAACTCACCGTCGGCCACCGGTTCACCGGTGTCGGGGGCGATGATTTCAGGAAAAAAATGGTCTTCCCAGATGGTCGGACCGTCTTTGGTTTCCACGCACTCGCTGGCCACGCCAGGACCGATGACCTCGGACAAACCATAAATATCAACAGCATCTATGCCCATGCGTTGTTCGATGTTCAATCGCATGTCATTGGTCCACGGCTCGGCACCGAAGATACCCAGACGCAAGCTGCATTCACGCGCCGACAAACCCTGACGTTCAAACTCATCAGCTAAAGCCAGCATATAGCTGGGCGTGACCATGATGATGTCGGGCTGGAAATCATTGATCAATTGCACTTGGCGTTCGGTTTGACCGCCACCGAAAGGCACCACGGTCAGGCCCAATTTTTCCGCACCGTAATGCGCGCCTAAACCACCGGTGAACAAACCATAGCCGTAACTCACATGCACCGTGTCACCGGGGCGCGCACCGGCGGCCCGAATGCTGCGCGCCACGCAATGCGACCAAGTGTCAATGTCGTTCAAGGTGTAGCCGACCACAGTTGGCTTGCCGGTGGTGCCGCTGGACGCGTGTATGCGCGCGAGTCGCTCACGTGCAACAGCAAACATGCCAAACGGATAGCTGTCGCGCAAATCGGCCTTGGTAGTGAGCGGAAATTTCGCCAGATCGGACAGGCTTTGGCAATCATCAGGGTGCACACCTGCTGCATCCCACTTGGCGCGGTACACCGGCGAATTCGAATAAGCATGCGTCAGTGTGGACTTCAGCCTTTGCAATTGCAAGGCACGCAGTTCATCCACACTGGCTTTTTCAATCGGCTCTAATGCAAATGCTGTGTTCACGGGTTCACCACCGTTCCTGCAATTTGCGCACTTTTGCCTCTGAACAAGGCAATCACTTCGTCTCTCTGGTTGCAAACCGTCATGTCATACACACCGTGGCGGCCACTGAGCACCTGTTCCACCCCGCTGCAGGTCAGCACATCACCCAGTTGTGCCGGCTTTAAAAATTCAATACTGGCTGCGGCGGCTACGGCATTGTTGTTGTGGCTGTTACAGGCAAACGCGAAGGTGGAATCAGCCAAGGTAAAAATAAAACCGCCGTGGCAAATGCCGTGGCCGTTCAAATGAAACTCCCGCACCTGCATGCGCATGCGTGCCTGGCCAGGCGCGCACAGCAGCAATTCCATGCCCATGGTGTCTTTGGATGCCACATCGACGGCGAACATGGTTTCGCCGACCTTGGCTGCCAAAGCCTCGGCTGAGTGCTGAGTGTCCATGCTTTACTGACCGGTGAATTGCGCAGGTCGCTTTTGCAAAAACGCAGTCACACCTTCAATGTAGTCATGCGTTTTTCCCATGGCGGACTGGGTATCGCGCTCAGCATCCAACTGCTGGTTCAGGCTGCGGGCACCTGCCTCTCGCAACAGTGCACGGGTGGCGACCAAGGCCTGTGTCGGCATGGCAGCGAGTTTCTGGGCCATGGCCATGGATGCAGCCAAACAGTCGTCGGCCACGTCCCAGATCAATCCCCATTCTTTGGCTTGCTCGGCTGGTAATTTGTCACCTGTCATAGCCAATGCCATCGCACGCGCCAGACCTAATCGCTCGACCAAAAACCAACTGCTGCCTGCGTCCGGTATCAAGCCGATTTTGCTGAACGCTTGAATAAAACTCGCAGCCGGCGCGGCAATGGCGATATCACAAGTCATCACCAAAGATGCACCAGCGCCTGCGGCCACGCCATTGACAGCGGCAATGGTTGGCATGCGCAGTTGCTGCAAGCGGCGGGTGGTCGGATTGAAAGCCTGCTCAATCACCGGACCGGGGTCGGCGCGAGCCACCATGTCGGGGCCTTCGGCGAAATCAAATTCAGACAAATCGGCACCGGCGCAAAAACCGCGGCCGGCTCCGGTGATCACCAAGGCGCGGATATTGGCATCAGCTTCGGCCTGATCCAGCGCGGCCCACAAATCATGGTGCATTTTTCGCGTGAAACTGTTGAGAGCCTGCGGTCGGTTCAATGTGACTAAGGCCACGTTGCCCGACACTTCATACAAAACGGTTTTTTCACTCATGTTTGTCTCCTTTTGGTGTAATTTAACACCGAGGCGGTTGGGCTTTCCTTGGGTATAGTTGACCGCATTCACTCACCCGAACGGACCCTCTCATGTCTTACCAATTCATCAATGTGCACACCGAAGCTGACAAGGTCGGCGTGATCACGCTCAACCGTCCTAAACAATTGAATGCGCTCAGTCCCGATTTGATGGTTGAACTTGGTGCTGCATTGACACACTTCGATGCAGATGCAGCGATTGGTTGCATCATCATCACCGGCAGCGAAAAAGCATTTGCCGCCGGTGCCGACATCGGAGCCATGGCCACTTACAGCTTTGCTGACGTCTACAAAAACGACTACATCACCAAACATTGGGAAACCATACGCGGCATACGCAAGCCGGTGATCGCAGCGGTCAGTGGTTTTGCACTCGGCGGCGGTTGCGAGCTGGCCATGATGTGCGACTTCATCATTGCAGCCGATAACGCACGCTTTGGTCAACCCGAAATCAAACTCGGCATCATCCCCGGAGCCGGAGGCACACAG
>CANGCZ010000090.1 GCA_947452325.1 Comamonadaceae bacterium
GCATCGCTGGCGCAAGCTGATGCTGTCAAACACAGGCGCGGGCTGCCCTTTTTCTTTAGCTTGTGCTTTGGCCGCTTGCTGCTCGGCCTCTTGCGCGTCTATCGCCGCTTGTAACGCCGCCACAGCGGCAGGCATGTCCTCCGGCTCGATGATGCCTTTGGCTTGCACCTGCTTGCCAATGAGTTGTAAAAACTGTTTGCCCTGAGGCTCAAGCAGTATCAAGTCACCGGCGGCTTTAGATTTAAATTTATAGAGCATGTTTCTATTGTGCGCCTTGTTTGGCAAGAGAACAGCCTAGCGGGCCTGCACAGCACAGGCGCCAAGACGATTTGATTAGTTCAAATGGCCTATTGACGAAAATACTTTAGGCCTGAACAATATGGGCATGAACATATTGTGCATAGGCGGCGGCCCCGCCGGTTTGTATTTCGCGCTGCTGATGAAGCAGCAAAATCCTTCGCACCACATCACGGTGGTCGAACGCAACCGGCCCTATGACACTTTCGGCTGGGGCGTGGTGCTGAGCGACCAGACGCTGGACAATTTGCGGCAAGCGGACCCGCACACGGCCCAACTGATAGGCGACGCGTTCAACCACTGGGACGATATCGAAGTGTTTTTCAAGGGCCGCAGCGTGCGCTCCACCGGCCACGGGTTTTGCGGCATAGGGCGCAAGCACCTGCTCAACATACTGCAACAGCGCTGCGAAGAATTGGGCGTGCAACTGGTGTTTGAAACCGATGTGTCAGACGACCAGGCATTGGCACAACAGTACCAGGCCGATCTGGTGATCGCCAGCGACGGCTTGAACAGTCGCGTACGCAGCCGCTATGCCGACAGCTTTCAACCCGATATCGATGTGCGCCACTGCCGTTTTGTCTGGCTGGGCACGCACAAAACCTTTGACGCATTCACTTTTGCATTCGAGCAAACCGAACACGGCTGGTTTCAGGCACACGCTTACAAATACGATGCACACACTTCCACGTTCATTGTCGAGACACCGGAGGCGGTCTGGCGCGCCCATGGACTGGATCGCATGTCACAGGAAGAAGCGATAGCTTTTTGTCAAAAGTTGTTTGCCAAATACCTGGACGGCCATGCGCTGATGAGCAATGCCTCGCATTTACGCGGCTCGGCCATCTGGATACAGTTTCCGCGCGTCATTTGTCACAACTGGGTGCACTGGAACCAAGCCATACCCGTGGTGCTCATGGGCGACGCGGCGCACACCGCGCATTATTCGATTGGCAGCGGCACCAAACTCGCGTTGGAAGACGCCATCGACCTGGCAAACACCTTTGCTGCGCATCCCTTGTCGGACATGCGTGAAGTGCTGCAAGACTACCAAGACCGGCGCAGCGTCGAGGTACTGAAAATCCAAAACGCGGCGCGCAACTCGACCGCTTGGTTTGAACACGTTGAGCGTTACACCCACATGCAGATCGAGCAATTCACCTACTCGCTGCTCACCCGTTCGCAACGCATCAGCCATGAAAACCTGCGCCTGCGCGACCGCGACTGGCTGCAATCCTATGAAGCCTGGTTGTCTGGCGGGCGCGTCATGCCGCCCATGCTGATGCCTTTCAAACTGCGCGAACTCACGCTGAAAAACCGCGTCGTTGTCTCGCCCATGGCCACTTACAGCGCGCAAGACGGTGTGGTCGGTGATTTCCATTTGGTGCACTTGGGCGCACGCGCCTTAGGCGGCGCGGCTTTGGTGATGGTGGAGATGACCAGCCCCACGCCTGAAGGACGCATCACTCCCGGCTGCCCGGGTTTGTGGAACGACACACAACAGCAAGCTTTTGAACGCATCACGCGTTTTGTCCACCACAACCAGGCGCACATAGGTTTGCAACTCGGGCACAGCGGCGCCAAAGGTTCGACCCAACTGGGTTGGCAAGCGATAGACGAACCTTTGCCAGAAAACAACTGGCCTTTGATGGCGGCCAGCCCGGTGGCCTACGGCGAGCGCAACCAAGTGCCCAGGGCCATGACCACACAAGACATGCAAAGCCTGACAGCGCAATTTGTGCAAGCCACGCAGCGCGCCGACGCGGCCGGTTTCGACTGGCTGGAATTGCACTGCGCCCACGGCTATTTGTTGTCCGGTTTTATCTGCCCGCTGACCAATTTGCGCAATGACGAGTTTGGCGGCACCCTGGAAAACCGCTGCCGTTATCCGTTGCAGGTTTTCACCGCCATGCGCGCGGTTTGGCCTGCCCACAAAACCATGTCAGTGTGTATTTCAGCGCACGACTGGGCGCCGGGCGGCAACACCGACGGGGATGCAGTCGAGATAGCGCGGTTATTCAAAGCGTCTGGCTGCGACTTGATCGATGTCTCCTCGGGGCAAACCACGCGGGCGGCCAAACCGGTTTACGGTCGCATGTACCAGACACCGTTTGCCGACCGCATCCGCAACGAAGTGCATATCGCCACCATGGCCGTTGGCGCCATCAGCGAGGCGGACCATGCCAACAGCATCATCGCCGCCGGTCGCGCCGACCTGTGCGCCATCGCCCGCCCGCACCTGGCCGACCCGAACTGGACGCTGCACCAAGCCGCCAAACTCGGCAGCAAGGACATCACCTGGCCTCTTCCCTATGAAAGCGGTCGCGATCAACTCTACCGTTTACTCGGCAGCTCGAGGTAAAGCCATGGATTTAGAAGCCCGTGTTCACAGCACACACCCGGAAGCCTTGCGTTTGTGGCTACGCATGTTGACCTGCACGCAATTGATTGAAAAACAGGTGCGCTCCGGTTTGCGCGATGAATTCAACACCACACTGCCGCGCTTTGACTTGATGGCGCAGCTTGAACGTGCACCTGACGGCATGAAGATGAACGAATTGTCACGGCGCATGATGGTCACTGGCGGCAACATCACCCCGGTGACCGACCAATTGGTCAAAGAAGGCTTGATCGAACGCATGAGTCTGCCGAGTGACCGCCGCGCCTGGCTGGTTCGACTCACGCCTGCCGGTCTTGCCTTGTTCAAAAAAATGGCCAAACGCCATGAGAGCTGGATACTCTCAGCGCTGGGTGGCGTCAGTCAAAAAGAATCCAAGCAATTGCACGAATTACTGGGCAAAGTCAAACAACACGCGCTGTCCGGCGCATCCACGGAGCACCCATGAAACATTTCATTCCCGATGACAGTCCCATGCACGCGGGCACGCGCTCGTTTGCATCGCACCAGGCACAACATTTTTCCTGGCAGTGCGGTGCCGACGGCGTGGCCGTGTTGACCTTGAATCGGCCTGAGCGCAAAAACCCCTTGACCTTCGAGTCGTATGCTGAATTGCGCGACCTGTTCACCGCGCTGCGCCATGCCAACGACGTGCGGGTCGTGGTCTTGCAAGGGGCAGGCGGCAATTTTTGCTCGGGTGGCGATGTGCACGACATCATTGCGCCCCTGACCCGCATGGGCATGCCCGAGTTGCTGTCATTCACCCGCATGACGGGCGATCTGGTCAAGGCCATGCGCCTGTGTCCGCAACCGGTGATCGCCTCGATTGACGGTGTCTGCGCCGGTGCCGGCGCCATGCTGGCTCTGGCCAGCGATTTGCGTCTGGGCACCGAACAAGCGCGCATCTCTTATTTGTTCTCCCGCGTAGGACTGGCCGGTGCCGACATGGGCGCTTGCACCCTGTTGCCGCGTGTCATCGGCCAGGGCCGCGCCAGCGAATTGCTGTTCAGCGGTCGCGCCATGACCGCCGCCGAGGGTTTGGCCTGGGGCTTTTTCAATCAACTGCATGGCGCAGCCGACTTACCGCAAGCCGCTTTGCTTTTGGCGCGCTCGCTGGCCGAAGGTCCGACATTTGCACACGGCATGACCAAAACCATGCTGCACCAGGAATGGAACATGACGCTGGACCAAGCCATAGAAGCCGAGGCGCAGGCACAGGCCATTTGCATGCAAACCCAAGACTTTCACCGCGCCTACCAGGCCTTTGCCGCCAAACAACGCCCTGTGTTCGAGGGCAACTGAAATGAGTACCCACTGGGAGTTGCCGTTTTTTGACGATCGCCACCGCGAACTGGCGCAAGACTTGGAGATCTGGGTCGCGCAACAGCAGGTGGACGAAAGCGATGACCGCGCCGCGTGCCGCAGCTGGGTGCGTTTGCTGGCACAGGCTGGCTGGCTGAAGTTTTGTGTGCCTTTGGCGCACGGCGGGCGCTGGGACCGGCTGGATTCACGCGCACTCGTCATCATTCGAGAGACTTTGTCACGCTATTCACCGCTGGCCGATTTTGCTTTTGCCATGCAAGGGCTGGGCAGCGGTGCGATCACCTTGTCAGGCACAGCGGCGCAACAAGCGCATTACCTGCCCAAAGTCGCCAGCGGCCAGGCCATCGCCGCATTTGCGCTGAGCGAACCGCAGGCCGGTTCTGATGTTTCCGCCATGAGCACAAGCGCTGTTGCAACCGCTGACGGCTTTGTACTGAACGGCGTCAAGACCTGGATCAGCAACGGCGGCATGGCGGATTTTTATGTGGTGTTTGCCAAAACCCAGGTCGATGCAGGGGCACGCGGCATCAGCGCCTTTATCGTCAATGCACCCTGCCCGGGACTGGACGACAGCGAACATTTGCACGTGATGTCTCCGCACCCGCTGGCGACTTTGCGTTTGAACGATTGCCATTTGCCAGCCGACAGTTTGCTCGGTCACACCGAAGGCGGCTTCAAGCTGGCCATGCGCACGCTGGATATTTTTCGCGCCTCTGTGGCTGCGGCTGCGATAGGCATGGGTAGGCGCGCCTTGCAGGAAGCCGTGGCTTACAGCCGCGAACGGCCTATGTTCGGCGCACATTTGGCCGATTTGCCTTTGACCCAAGCCCGACTGGGCGAGATGGCTTCATTGCTGGAAGCTGCGGCCTTGTTGACTTACCGTGCCGCCTGGCTGCGCGACACACAGGGCAGCGACGGCGATGCAGGGGTCGCTTACACCCGCGCAGCCGCCATGGCCAAGCTGACAGCCACAGAAAACGCTTCGCGTGTCATCGACATGGCCTTGCAAATGCACGGCGGCACAGGCGTGCTGGTGGGCAATAAGCTGGAATCTCTATACCGCGACATCCGTTCGCTGCGGATTTATGAGGGGGCCTCCGAGGTGCAACAACTCATCATCGGCAAATCCATGGTCAAAAACCCATCATGACCACTTACACCGACCGTTTTGTCGCAGAGCGATTACCGCCGCGCAGCGAATGGCCGGTGATGCTGTACCCGCAAGATTCCCTGCACGGCGACAGTCCTTTGAATTTGGTGTCACTGTTGCTGGACCAAGCCATGGACAAGCCATGGGCTGACCAGCCGTTGTTTCGTTCAACCGGGCAAAGCTTGACATACCGGCAAGCGCTGGCTGCTGTCAATCAAAGAGTGCATTTGCTGCGAGCCCAGCCTGAGCTGCCAACAGGCAGCCGGGTGCTGCTGCGCGGCCACAACAGCATCGGCTTTGCACTCGCCTGGCTTGCTGTGGTCAAAGCCGGACTGATCGCTGTACCGACCATGCCCTTGCTGCGCGCCAAGGAGTTGGGCGACATCATCGACAAAGCGCAACCGGCGATGGCCTGGTGCGAAGCCAGCTTGTCGCACGAACTGCTGCTGGCTCAATCCACGCACTCTGTTTTACGCAGCGTTTTGCTTTTCAATCAGGCTGACCACCCGCACAGTGTGGAACGCTTATCGGCTGACCTAGCCACAGATGCGGCCGCCTGCACCAGCCAGGGCGACGATATCGCCCTGCTGGCCTTCACCTCAGGCACCACCGGTGTGCCCAAAGCCGCGTGCCATTCGCACCTGGACATCTGGCGCGCTTGCCAGGCCTGGCCCCTGAATGTGTTGCGCGCGCATTCAGGCGATACCGTCATGGGCACGCCGCCGCTGGCATTCACTTTTGGATTGGGTGGTTTGTTGTTGTTTCCCATGGTCGCCGGTGCCAGCGTGTTTTACCCTTCACCGCCTTTGACCCCCGAGCGCATGGTGCAAGCCATGGCGCAAGCGCAATGCACCGTGTGTTACACCGCGCCGACTTTTTACCGCCAAATGTCGGCGCACGTGCAGGACCATCCCCTGCCCAGTTTGCGTGTTTGTGTGAGTGCCGGTGAAGCTTTGCCTCAGGCCACGCGGCTGTTGTGGAAACAAACCAGCGGCTTGGATTTGCTTGACGGCATAGGCGCCACAGAAATGTTTCACATTTTTATTTCCTCACCAACGGACAAGTTCAAATCCGGCAGTTTGGGTCAGGTGGTTCCCGGCTATGAGTCCAAAGTGCTTGACCCGCTTGGCAGGGAACTGCCGCCCGGCCAGACCGGACGACTGGCGGTTCGGGGACCGACTGGCTGTAAATACCTGGACGACTCGCGGCAACGCGACTACGTACAAGACGGGTGGAACTTTCCCGGTGACGCTGTGTGTCAGGATGAAGACGGTTATTTTTTCTACCAGGCGCGAGCTGATGACATGATCGTGTCTTCGGGCTACAACATTGGGGGGCCCGAGGTAGAAGATGCCTTGCTTGAGCATCCGGCGGTCAATGAATGTGCTGTGATCGGCCAACCCGATGCAGAGCGCGGTATGCTGGTTGTGGCTTTTTGTGTGTTGCATGCTTCTTACACACCGTCGGATGACTTGGTCAAGGTATTGCAAGACC
>CANGCZ010000091.1 GCA_947452325.1 Comamonadaceae bacterium
AACCCTCAACCCCTCAAGCTGGTAACCGACCGGCCATGACCATGCACAGCCTGATGAAAATGCTGGCTGACGGTGAAAAAATCACCATGCTCACCGCGTATGACGCGACGTTTGCCGCTGTGGCCGATCTGGCCGGTGTCGAAATCATTCTGGTTGGCGATTCGCTGGGCATGGTCTGCCAAGGCCACAACAGCACGCTGCCGGTCACTTTAGAAGCCATGCGTTACCACACCGAATGCGTGGCGCGCGGTCTGCAAAAACAAAACGGCCGTCCCATCATTTTGGGCGACATGCCTTTTGCCAGTTACGCCACGCCCGAGCAAGCGTTCCAAAGCGCGTCAGTGCTGATGAAGGCCGGTGCCCACATGATCAAGTTAGAAGGCGGCGCATGGTTAGCCCCGACCGTTGAGTTTCTGGTCACACGCGGCATTCCCGTCTGCGGCCATTTGGGCCTGACACCACAAAGCGTGAACACCCTGGGCGGCTACCGGGTCCAAGGCCGGACCGACAGCGGCGCGCAGCAACTCATGCACGACGCCTTGCAATTGCAAAACGCCGGTGCCCAGGCGCTGGTGCTGGAGATGGTGCCAGCCGTTCTGTCGGCTGAAATCACCCGCGCATTGACAACTTGTGCCACCATAGGCATAGGCGCCGGCGTAGACACCGCTGGTCAGATATTGGTGCTGCACGACATGCTGGGCGTGACCCAGGGCAAGGTGCCGAAATTCGCCTACAACTTCATGACCGAGTCCGGCACCGTACTGGGCGCCATGCAAGCCTTTGTCAAATCGGTCAAGGAAAAACGCTTCCCGGTCAACGAACTGCACGCCTGGTAAACACACCCATGTTGATTGCCCGCACGGTGGCCGAGTTGCGCCAGCACCTGTCACCTTTTAAAAAACCGGCCTTTGTGCCCACCATGGGCAATTTGCACGAAGGACACCTGAGCCTGATGCGCATGGCCAAGCAGCTCGGCGACATCAGCGTCGCCAGTATTTTTGTCAATCGGTTGCAGTTTTTGCCCGGCGAGGACTTTGCCAGTTACCCGCGCACCTTTGACAGCGATTGCGACAAATTACGCAGTGTCGGCTGCGACCTGCTGTTTGCGCCCGACGAGGCAGAGTTGTACCCGCAAGTCCAAAGTTTTAAGCTGCTGCCCGACCCGGCTTTGGCCGACATTTTGGAAGGCCAGTTCCGCCCCGGTTTTTTCACCGGCGTGTGCACGGTGGTGTTGAAACTGTTTCATTGCGTGTTTGCGCACAGCGGCGGCGTGGCCGTGTTCGGGCAAAAGGATTTTCAACAGCTGCTGATTCTGCGGCGCATGATGACGCAACTGGCCATGCCGGTAGACATCGTCACCGGTGCCACCACGCGCGCGCCTGACGGGCTGGCACTGAGTTCACGCAACGGTTATTTGAGTGCCGACGAACGCGCCGAGGCGGTTCAACTCTCCATGGCTTTGAACCAGCTTGCGCAATCGGTGCGCGCTGCTGGCGGCTCGGGAAGTTTTGATGTAGCGGCTGCCGAAACTGCTGCCATGTCAGGCTTGCGCGACAGAGGCTGGCAGCCGGACTACATCACCTTAAGACGCCAATCGGATTTGTCACCGGTGACAGCCATCGGCACCGACCCGCTGGTGGTGCTGGGGGCAGCCAGGTTGGGCAAGACGCGTTTGATAGACAACCTAGAGGTTTGAACCAGGCTTATTCGCCTTTGGCATCCCGGCCCATGAGCATGGCCACGGCTTGAGACGGCGTCACTTCTTCTTGCAATACGGCTACCACCGCTGACGCGATCGGCATGTCAACGCCTAAGAGCGCAGCGCGATTCAACACAGTGCGGGCGCTGTACACACCCTCGGCCACATGACCGAGTGACTGCAAGACTTGAGGCAGCGAACGGCCTTGCGCCAAGGCCATGCCGACTTGCCGGTTACGCGACAAGTCGCCGGTCGCGGTCAACACCAGATCACCCAATCCGCTCAGGCCCATGAAGGTTTCTGCTTTGGCACCCAGCGCCACACCCAGGCGCGTCATTTCGGCCAAGCCCCGGGTGATGAGTGCAGCGCGCGCGTTCAAACCGAGTTGCAAGCCATCGCACAATCCGGTGGCAATGGCCAGTACGTTTTTCACAGCCCCGCCGGTTTCCACGCCAACCACATCTTCATTGGCATACACACGCAGTTTGTCGGCATGAAACGCATTGACCAAGGCCTGTCTGACCAGAGCGTGCCGACTGGCCGCCACCAGCGCCGTAGGCTGACCGGCCGCCACTTCCTGCGCAAAACTCGGGCCGCTCAACACACCGGCCCTCATGCTTGGCGCCACCTGAATCTGCACTTCGTGCGCCATCAGGCCATACGCATGCTGGTTGTGCTCTACCGCTTCAAAGCCTTTGCATAACCAGGCCAGCGGTTTGTCTTGGATAAAAGGGCTGACTTCCAGCAAGACCGGACGCAAGGCGGCCATGGGCACGGCCAGCACCACCAGGTCGGCCTGTTGAATCAAACCGGGCAAGGGCCCATGGCTGGGCGTCAGGCGCTCGGGCAGAGGGTGGCCGGGTAAATAGCTTGAATTCACACGTTGCGACAACATGCGACGCGCATGGTCTGCATCACGGGCCCATAAAGTCACTGCATGACGCTGGCTGGCCTGTATGGCCAAGGCGGTACCCCAGGCACCAGCACCCAGAATCAGCAGGTTCACTGCAGTTGCTGCTCGGCTTTCATGCGCTGTTGCTGGTCGTACATGGCCTGGAAGTTGATTTCAGCCATGTGCACCGGCGGAAAGCCTGCGCGTTGAATGACATCGGCCACGTTGCTGCGCAAATACGGGTAAATGATTTGCGGGCAGGCGATACCGGTGATGGGTTCCATCTGGCCGTCGGGCATGTGACGGATTTCAAAAATACCAGCCTGCTTGGCTTCCACCAGAAACATGGTTTGTTCATTGATCTTGGCAGTCACGGTGGCCGTGACTGTGATTTCAAACACACCGTCGCCGACCTGTTCGGCGCCCAAACCGATTTGAATATCAACCGCAGGCTGTTCCTGAGACAACAAAATGGCCGGGGAATTGGGTTGCTCCAGCGACAAATCTTTCAGGTACATGCGCTGAATCAAAAAAACGGGATCGGGTGTGTCTGCCATGGGATGTCCTGGATAAAACCCACCAAGTAGTTTGGCAGGCGGGGTTAATTTGAAATGATTATCTCAGTTTGCCTCAAGCAAAGGCATGAGGCCGCCGTTGCTGTCAAGCGCAATCAAATCATCGCAGCCACCGACATGGTGCTCGCCGATGAAAATTTGGGGCACGGTACGCCGCCCGGTCAGGTTCATCATGTGGTCACGCTGCTCGGGCAAGAGGTCGATACGCACTTCCTCGATATGCTCGACGCCGCGTGACTTGAGAAATTGTTTGGCACGCACGCAATACGGGCAAACAGCGGTGGTGTACATCTTGACAGGTGTCATGGCAGTTGTGGTGAAGTGATGAGGTTCAGGCTTTTTCCAGCGGCAGATTGGCTTCCTGCCAGATTTTCAGGCCGCCGCCCAGGCTGTGCACATTTTCATAACCGAGTTGCTGCGCGATGCGTTGGGCTTTTTGCGAGCGCATGCCACTGGCACACACCAATATCAACGGACGTTTTTTGTCAGTCACGACTTTGCCAAGCTCAGCTGAAATATTTTCCATGGCCACGTGACGTGAGCCTATCAAATGGCCGGTGGCAAATTCTTCGGCACTGCGCACATCCACCACATTGGCTTTTTCACGGTTGATCAACAACACGGCTTGCGTGGGAGACAGTCCGGGCGCGCCCATGGCCTGCAGGTTGGGAATCAACAATCCGATGCCGGAGGTGACGGCAACCAGCACCAACATCCAGTTTTCAATAAGAAAATTCACGCGTTCAACCTCAGGTAGCAATCAAGTCTCATTCTAGAATCCTTTTCCGTCCGCTTATTCCTACAAGGTTTTTTTCATTCATGTACAAGCTTGTTCTCATCCGCCACGGCGAATCACTCTGGAACCTGGAAAACCGATTCACCGGATGGACCGATGTCGAATTGACCGCCACCGGTGTCGAGCAAGCGCGCCAAGCCGGTCTGAAACTCAAAGCCAGCGGTTTTGACTTCGATCTGGGCTATACCAGCGTACTCAAACGCGCCATCCACACCATGTGGCATACCTTGGACAGCATGGACCGCTCTTGGCTGCCTGTGGCTCACCACTGGCGGCTGAACGAGCGCCATTACGGCGCGTTGCAAGGCTTGAACAAGGCCGAAACCGCACAAAAATTCGGTGACGCCCAGGTGCTGGCCTGGCGACGCAGTTATGACGTACCGCCGCCAGCGCTCACCCCCGGGGACGAACGCTGCGAAGGCGCCGATCCGCGCTATGCAAAGCTACAGGCCGGCCAAGTCCCGCTGACCGAATGCCTGAAAGACACGGTAGAGCGGGTCATGCCGTTTTGGCACGATTCATTGGCACCCGCCATACGCAGTGGCAAACGCGTTCTGATCAGCGCACACGGCAACTCCATCCGTGCCATGGTCAAATTCCTTGACGGTATCTCCGATCAAGACATTGTGGGGCTGAATATCCCAAATGGAGAACCTTTGGTTTATGAATTGGACAGTGAACTCAAACCTATCCGCCACTTTTACCTTTGAACGCCTATTGCACAAGGTCTTCCGGGAGCGGTTGGGGTTATCAGCCATGCGGCTGCGGGTTTAGCCCTTATAAGCAGTAGACTATCTTCCTAAATCGCCACGTCCGCGATAAGCACAGGGAATCGTTAATCATGGGACAAAAACTCAAAATTGCAGGTTGGTTGACAGTCGGCGCACTCACAGGTGCACTCACGACGTTTTCACTCCAAACAGTGGCACGCGCCAACATGGCGCCCCTGCCGCTGGAAGAGTTGCAGCAACTCGCGGCGGTGTTCAGCATGGTCAAATCTGACTATGTAGAACCAGTCGATGAGAAAAAACTCATCAACGATGCCATCTCCGGCATGGTTGCCAGCCTTGACCCGCATTCCCAGTATTTCGACAAAAAGTCCTACAAAGAATTCCGTGAAGGCACCACCGGCAAATTTGTCGGTGTTGGCATAGAGATTTCACAGGAAGACGGTCTGGTCAAAGTGGTGTCCCCTATCGAGGGCTCGCCTGCTGACCGCGCCGGTTTGAAACCGGGCGACTTGATCACCAAAGTTGACGACACCGCCGTCAAAGGCATGTCTTTGAACGAAGCCGTCAAGCGCATGCGCGGCGAGCCCAAAACCAAGGTTTTGCTCACCATCTACCGCAAAGATGAAAACCGCACTTTCCCGGTAACCATCATCCGCGAAGAAATCAAGACCGTCAGCGTCAAGAGCAAGATGATAGAAAACGGTTACGGCTGGATTCGCATCAGCCAGTTCCAGGAACGAACCGTTGAAGACATGACGCGCAAACTCGAAGAGTTGTACAAGCAGGATCCGAAAATGAAAGGCCTGGTACTTGATTTGCGTAACGACCCGGGCGGCTTGCTGGATGCTGCCGTGGCGGTGTCTGCCGTGTTCCTGCCGGACAACGTGACGGTGGTGTCTACCAACGGCCAACTCGAAGACAGCAAGTTCACCTACAAAGCGGCACCGGAATACTATTTGCGCCGAGGCGGCCAGGACTCTGTGTCCACGCTGGCCAGCAAAACCCAAAATCTGTACAAAAAAATCCCATTGCTGGTGCTTGTGAACGAAGGTTCAGCGTCTGCCAGCGAGATTGTTGCAGGTGCTTTGCAAGACCATAAGCGCGCCACCCTCATGGGCAGCCAGACTTTCGGCAAAGGTTCAGTTCAAACTGTGCGCCAACTGGGCGCAGACACCGCCTTGAAAATCACCACGGCGCGTTACTACACTCCCAGCGGTCGCTCTATCCAAGCCAAAGGCATTGTTCCCGAGTTGCTGGTCGACGACACAGCCGAAGGCAGTCCTTACGCCGCACTTCGCACCCGTGAAGCCGATCTGGAGAAACACCTCAACAGCGGCCAAGGTGCCGAGGTCAAAGACCCCGCCCGCGAGAAAGCACGCGAAGAGGCTTTGAAGCGTTTGGAAGAAGAATCCAAAAAACCGGTCGCTGATCGCAAAACACCTGAGTTTGGCAGTACCGAAGACTTCCAGTTGCAACAAGCGCTCAACCATTTGAAACACCAGCCGGTCAAAATCAGCAAAACCTTGACCGAGCGACCAGTGGAAAAAAAGGAACAGTAAGGGGTGAATGACGCCCAACTGCTACGGTACTCGCGCCACATACTTCTCAACGAACTCGGCGATACCGGGCAGGACTGTTTGCTGCAAAGCCATGCACTGGTGTTGGGTGCAGGTGGTTTGGGTAGTGCCGCTGCCCTTTACCTTGCCGCTTCCGGTGTAGGGCGCATCACCCTGATTGACCACGACACGGTCGATTTAACCAATCTGCAACGCCAGATCGCGCACAACACCGAGCGCATAGGTCAGCTCAAGGTAGTATCCGCGCGCACCGCCATGCTTGCACTCAACCCGGACGTGCATGTGCGAACCATTTCTGAACGCGC
>CANGCZ010000092.1 GCA_947452325.1 Comamonadaceae bacterium
ACGCAAATCGGGCATGGCGTGGAACGCACGGTAAAGGTAGCTGGAGCCGTCGACCAGCAGTAATGTGGGTGTGTCTTGCATAACATGGATTGTGCCTACAATCGTGTCATCTTTTAGCTATCGCTGTTCGCACCCTGTCCATGGCCGTTTTCACCGAAGTTTCCGAGCAGCAAGCCACAGAATTGTTGACCCAGCTGTCTATCGGCGAGCTGGTCAGCCTGCAAGGCATCAACAGCGGTATAGAAAACACCAACTATTTTCTGACAACCGACCAAGGTGAATTTGTCCTGACAGTGTTTGAGCGGCTCAACCACGCGCAACTGCCTTTTTATCTGTATTTGATGAAACACCTGGCCTCGCGCGGTGTGGCTGTGCCGGATCCCCAGTCCAACCACCACGGTGATATTTTGTTGACCCTCATGGACAAACCCGCAGCTGTGGTCAATCGGCTGCCCGGCGCCTGCCTGGTCGAGCCGGCCGCTGTGCATTGCGGCGCCATGGGACAGACGCTGGCGCACATGCATCTGGCGGCCAAAGACTATGACCGCCATCAAATCAATTTGCGCGGCCTGAACTGGTGGAACGAGACTGTGCCGCACATACTGCCATTTTTGTCTTCAGACCAATCGCAGTTATTGACCCACGAACTGGCGTATCAAAATCACTTGACCGGCTTGTCTGCCTATGAAGCCATGCCCAGCGGCGCGGTACACGCGGACGCGTTCCGCAACAACGTCTTGTTTGATGGCGATGCGCTCAGCGGCGTGTTTGATTTTTATTTCGCCGGTGTCGACCGTTGGCTGTTTGACCTGGGCGTGTGCATCAACGACTGGTGCGTTGATCTGGACACCGGTGTGCTGGACCGTGTCCGCCTGCAAGCCATGCTGGATGCTTACCAACAAGTACGTCCCTTGAGCGCGGCCGAACGCGCCATGTTCAACCCCATGTTGCGCGCGGCCGCCCTGCGTTTTTGGATTTCCCGTTTGTGGGATTTCCATTTGCCGCGCGAAGCCAGTTTGCTGCAACCCCATGACCCGACGCACTTTGAACGTGTGTTGGTACAAAGACTGTATGACCCTGTCACACTCTGAGCCATGAAACTCAATGTCGTCCCCGCCCGCACCGGCTCTGCCTGGGTCCGCCAAGGCATACGCACATTCTGGCGCCAGCCATTGGCGCTCAGCGGCCTGTTTCTTTTGTTCATGGCGCTGGCCTCCATGTCGTCCATGCTGTCTTATGGCGGTACGTTCCTGGGCCTGATGTTCATACCGGCTGCTTCTTTGGGTTTGATGGCCGCCGCACGCGAAGCGGACCTGGGCCGCTTTCCCATGCCCTCTATGTTGATCATCGGTTTCAAACAAGGAGCCGCACAAAGCAAGCAAATGATTCTGCTCGGCTTTCTTTATGGCCTGCTGTTTTGTTTTGTGCTTGCCATGTCGACGGTGTTTGACAACGGCGACTTTGCCCGCATGTACATGGCGGGCGGCAACCTCAGTGAAGAGCATCTACTGAATGAGCATTTTCAAACGGCTGCTTTGTTTTCGCTGTTGATGTACCTGCCCTTGTCTTCCTTGTTCTGGCATGCGCCGGCACTGATGCACTGGCATGCACAGCCGCTGGCCAAAAGCATCTTCTTCAGCTTCATGGCGTGCTGGGCCAATTGGCGCGCATTTGCTGTTTTCGGCCTGACTTGGCTCAGCATTTTTCTGGCCACCAGCGTCTTGCTCAGCCTGATCAGCATGGTTTTCGAAGAAGGACAGTTGTCTTTGACGCTGATGCTGCCTGCCATGTTGATGCTGGCCACCATGTTTTTCACTTCCAGCTATTACAGTTTTCGCGACTGCTTTATCAGCGAGCCGGTGCTGGCCTGAGCGCCTTCACACAGGCGTCAATTTAGCGACTGACAAGGCCAGCCATTTCACGCCGTGGCGGTTGAATTTCACCTGCGCCCGTGCATCATCCCCTACGCCTTCCATAGACACCACAGTGCCCTCACCGAACTTGGTATGAAACACCTGTAAACCACTGCGGACCCAGGCGTTCGGACCGCTGGCAGTGGCCGGGTTGGCGCGCTGCGGAATAGATGGCGGTGTGGATGTGTAGAAACCGGCTCTGCCTGCATCGCTATGGCCAAAACCTGCCGGTCTGTTGCCCCACGCTGGCGCTGCCTGCAAACCGGTTTTAGGCGTCAACCACTTCAAGGTGTGTTCAGGCATTTCATCAAAGAAGCGGCTTTTGATGTTGTAGCGGGTCTGACCGTGCAACATGCGGGTTTGCGAATGGCTGAGGTACAAGCGTTTTCTGGCGCGTGTGATGGCCACATACATCAAGCGACGCTCTTCCTCCAAACCTTCGAAATCGCTCATGGCGTTTTCATGCGGAAACAAACCTTCTTCCAGGCCGGTGATAAACACGCAATCAAACTCCAGGCCTTTGGCTGCATGCACGGTCATGAGTTGCACCGCGTCTTGTCCGGCCTGCGCCTGGTTGTCACCGGCTTCCAAAGCAGCGTGGCTGAGAAAAGCCGCCAAAGGTGACAAGGTTTCGCCAGTGTCTGCATCGGGTTGTGCTGGCGCACCGGATGCTTTGGCTTGTGCCGCCGCGAAATCGGCTTGGCTTTGCAAAGCCTCGTCCACCGGCAACGCCACCGCGTCTTTGCCGAAACCTTCTTGCGTGACAAAACTTTCTGCAGCGTTGACCAACTCTTGCAAGTTTTCTATCCGGTCTGCGCCTTCGCGCTCGGTTTGGTAATGCTCAATCAACTGGCTGTGGTCCAGCACCAGTTCAATGATTTGCCGCAGCGTCTGGCCTTGGGTTTGCTCGCGCAGTACATCCAGCTTGGCGACAAACGCAGAAATGTTCGCCCCAGCTTTGCCGCCGATGCTGCTGACCGCGTCATGCAAAGCGCAACCACTGGCACGGGCGGCGTCTTGCAATTGTTCTATGCTGCGCGCGCCTATGCCGCGCGGCGGGAAATTGACCACCCGCATGAAACTGGTGTCATCGCGCGGGTTCTCCAGCAAGCGCAAATACGCCAGCGCGTGCTTGATTTCTGCCCGCTCGAAAAACCGCAAGCCGCCATAGACGCGGTAAGGCATGGCGGCGTTGAACAAGGCGGTTTCAATCACCCGGCTTTGTGCGTTGCTGCGGTAAAGAATGGCGACTTCGCTGCGGGCCGCCACGCCTTTTGCTCCGTCGCCGTCGCGCCCGTCCCGCAGCAGTTGTTTGATCTCTTCCACCATCCAATTGGCTTCGGCCAAGTCACCGGGCGACTCCATCACCCGCACCGGCTCGCCCGCGCCTTGCGTGGTGTGCAGGTTTTTGCCCAAGCGTGTTTTGTTGTGCTTGATAAGCTCGTTGGCCGTGTCCAGAATATGGCTGTGGCTGCGGTAGTTTTGTTCCAGTTTGATCTGGTGCTGCACCTCAAACTCACGCACAAAATCGGCCATATTGCCTACGCGTGCACCGCGAAACGCGTAAATGCTTTGGTCGTCGTCACCCACGGCAAGTACCGCGCTGTGGGCACCACTCAGTAATTTGATCCAAGCGTATTGCAGCTTGTTGGTGTCTTGAAACTCGTCTATCAATATGTGTGTAAAGCGTTGGCGGTAATGTTCACGCAAAGCCTCGTTGTCACGCAACAACTCGTAACTGCGCAACATCAGTTCGCCAAAATCCACCACGCCTTCACGCTGGCACTGGTCTTCGTATAGCTGGTACAGCTCAACTTTTTGACGGGTTTCCGGATCACGCACCACCACGTCTTTGGGGCGCAGACCTTCTTCTTTGCAACCCGCGATAAACCATTGCACTTGCTTAGGTGGAAAACGCTCGTCGTCTATGTTGAATTGCTTGAGCAAACGCTTGACCGCAGACAGTTGGTCTTGCGTGTCCAAAATTTGAAATGACTGCGGCAGGTTGGCCAGTTTCCAATGCGCCCGCAAAAAACGGTTGCACAAACCGTGGAACGTGCCAATCCACATGCCGCGCACATTCACCGGCAGCATGGCGCTCAGGCGCGTCAGCATTTCTTTGGCGGCCTTGTTGGTGAAGGTCACCGCCATCAAACCACCGGGCGTGACCTGACGGGTTTGCAGCAACCAGGCGATGCGCGTGGTCAATACCCGCGTCTTGCCCGATCCGGCACCGGCCAAAATCAGCGCGTGCTGACCCGGTAAGGTGACGGCGGCTTGTTGTTCGGGGTTGAGGCCTTGTAACAAAGGAGAAGAGAAATCGGGGGGAAGGCCTGTGAGCATCTGCCGATTGTAGGAAACAACCAGGGGCAGCCGATTGGGCTGCTGCCACTGAGCGGCCGTGATGCCAAACAAGGCAATATTGATCAAGTCGGCTTGACTGGCGCAGATGATGCGGGTCTGTATTGGCATGAGAAGCGGCGGTATCAGTCAAGGTGCGTAGAATCAATTACCGGGCCCAAGTTTCTTGCGTCCGGTTTACCTGACCGGCCAAGCCAAGCGCTCTCCTGTTTGATTTTTGGAGCCTGGTTCATGGAAATTTTTGATTACGACAATATTCTTTTGCTGCCGCGCAAATGCCGCGTGCAAAGTCGCTCTGAATGCGACACCGGCGTCACTTTAGGCAAACACAGTTTTCGCTTGCCAGTGGTTCCCGCCAACATGAAAACCGTGGTGAATGAAAGCATCAGCGAATGGCTGGCAGCCAACGGTTATTTTTATGTGATGCACCGGTTCGATCTGGATAACGTCAAGTTTGTGCGCGATTGCCAAACCAAAGGCATGTATGCATCAGTTTCTCTGGGCGTGAAACAAGCTGATTACGACACTGTGGCGGCCTGGCGCGCCGAAGGCCTGAGCCCGGACTACATCACCATCGATATCGCGCACGGTCACTCCGACAATGTGCATCGCATGATCACGCATCTCAAAGAGCACATGCCGCAAGCCTTCATCATTGCGGGCAATGTCGGCACGCCCGAGGCAGTGATAGATCTGGAAACCTGGGGCGCAGACGCGACCAAGGTAGGCATAGGGCCAGGCAAGGTCTGTATCACCAAACTCAAAACAGGCTTCGGCACAGGCGGCTGGCAACTGTCAGCATTGAAATGGTGCGCG
The DNA here is from genome assembly GCA_947452325.1 of Comamonadaceae bacterium. Classification (GTDB taxonomy): domain Bacteria; phylum Pseudomonadota; class Gammaproteobacteria; order Burkholderiales; family Burkholderiaceae_C; genus Limnohabitans. The sequence goes on from CANGCZ010000092.1 coordinate 5,091, forward strand.
CGAGTAGCCACCAAACCCATCATTGCCGACGGCGGCATACGCGAACACGGTGACATCGCCAAAAGCATACGTTTTGGCGCATCCATGGTGATGATCGGCTCCATGCTGGCGGGTCACGAAGAATCGCCGGGGCAAACCGTGGAAGTTGATGGACGCTTGTTCAAGGAATATTACGGCTCGGCCTCTGATTTCAACAAAGGTGAATACAAACATGTCGAAGGCAAACGCATCTTGGAGCCTATCAAAGGCCATTTGAAAGACACGCTGCGCGAGATGCAAGAGGACTTGCAAAGCTCTATTTCTTATGCAGGCGGTACGCGCTTGATGGATATTCGCAAAGTCAACTACGTCATCCTGGGCGGCGCCAATGACGGCGAGCATTTGTTGATGTAAAACCCTGTGCTGAGATATTCAACGGAGAAACCAAGCCATGACCACCACCTTGATCCGTAACGGCCGCGTCATCACCGCCAGCGACGACTATGTCGCCGACGTATTGCTCAAAGACGGCATCGTCCACACCATCGGTCAGCAGATTGAAGTGGGTGATGAGGTGCAAGTGGTGGATGCCACAGGTTTGTACGTGTTGCCGGGTGGCGTTGACACCCATGTGCACATGGAAAACGTGGTCGGCCCGACCATGACTTGCGACACCTTTGCCAGCGGCACCAAAGCAGCAGCTTTTGGCGGCACCACCACAGTGGTCGACTTTGCATTGCAAACCGCACAGGACTCGCCTTTGGGTGCCATCGCCCGCGCACAACGCAGCGCCGAGTCACAAGTCAATATCGACTACAGCTTGCACGTCATCATCACCCGGGTGGATGACCAGGTGTTGAAAGACGTACGCCACGCCATGCACCATGAAGGTGTCAGCAGTTTCAAAATGTTCATGGCCTATCCCGGCGTGATGATGGCCGACGACGCCGCTATTTTCCGCATGCTGCGCCAAGTTGGCGCTGACGGCGGCATGCTGGCCTTGCACGCGGAAAACGGCACGGTCATCGACTTGCTGATCAAAGAAGCGCTGGCCGCCGGGCACACCTCGCCGCGTTACCACGAGATGACGCGACCTTCCATCATGGAAGGTGAGGCCACGCACCGGGGCATACGACTGGCCGAACTCGCCGAGGCCCCCATCTACTTTGTGCATGTGTCCAGCAATGATGCACTCAAACACATTGTGCAAGCGCGCGCCGAAGGCATTCCGGTGTTTGCCGAAACCTGTCCGCACTATTTGCTGTTTGACAAATCGGTATATAGCAGCGATGACTTTGAGATCGCCAAATACGTGATGACGCCGCCGTTGCGCACCGCGAACGACCAAAAGCATTTGTGGCGCGCGCTGCGTTACGACGACTTGCAAGTGATTGCCACCGACCACTGTCCGTTTTGCATGAAAGA
>CANGCZ010000093.1 GCA_947452325.1 Comamonadaceae bacterium
CAACGCACGGGCTACAGACGTTTTAGAACGAGAGCGCGTGGTAAAGCGCTTGGAAACTCAGACGCAAACACTGAAAACCAAGAACATCCAGCTAAAGCAAGAAAATGAAAGTTTAAATCAGCTCGTGGCTGAATATGCATCACAAGAGCAAGCGTGGACAGATCTTCAAAGTTCGCATCAGCAGTTACAACAAAAACATTCAATACTTAAACAGAGCTATCAACACGCGACAGAAAGAGCGAAAGACGCGGATCGAGATAGGGCTGACGTCGAACGACTTAATTTAATAGTCGATAAACTCACAGAGCGCGTAAACATTCATAGCAAACTGAGCTCCTCGTTATTGAATACAAAAGTCTTAGGATCCCTAACGACTGAGGGCGATCCGGAGTCAATTGAGATTGATAACGGTTGGCTCGGCTTCAGTGGATATGGCCCTTGGGAGGATTATGTTTTTAGAGGTAACTTAGAAGAATTAGGACACAAATTTTTCACGCTTCCTGACCCCGATCTTGCTCATATTATTGTCGGTCGAATTGGCTGGACTAAAGATGCACTCTTAGCCCAAATTGACGCTAGGCAAGGCGAGGCGTTGCGCATTTATTCTCAAGAAATGTTTTTTTATAAGATTGTGACTGATCGGGATCCGTTTGACGAAGATGACGTTGACCTGCTGATGGCGTTTGCGGAAGATCATCCGGCCTTGCAATTCTTGCTGTCTTTATCCGAGCCCTGGCCAGAAGTTACTACTAAAGATTCACGTGAAGTTTTTGAGGTTGGACTAGATTCGTTTGGTGTATCAAAATCACCACTTAGTTTTCTTGGTTATCAAGTCGGGTCAACCTCTGCGCTTACCGCGACGGAGCGAAGAACAATATTATCGCAATGTTTTTCTGCCAGAACCCTTGAATTCAGTGATGATAGCGACGATGCATATAAGCTAGGTTGGGGCCACGGGAAAAGCGCCCAAAGGCTATATAGAATTGCACACCATATCAAATCTATGACTGACGGCCGAGTAGGCAAAGACTACAGAAAGCCGCAAGCCAGAAAAGACTGGATAGCAGATTTAAAGTGGTTAAAAAATAAATACTACAGCGCCTTCCAAAACAGCTTTGATTGGTCGAAGTGTTGATTTGCACTGAAAACTGACTCTAGGTCAGGATTCCGTGCAAATTAGTACGCAGCACTTACTTGACTCAGTTCGGCTTTCCACGCTGCGATGAGGCGAGGGTCCACTGGCTTCCCATCTAGTTTCATGTTTTGTATATTAAATTGAGATCAGCCGACCGCTTGCTAAATTACAGCCGTTAGCGCAAGAACCTAACGATATTTTTTGACAATACCGGCAATGCGCAAATGTGGCGGGCATTCAATAACTAATTAATACCTAAATTTTAAACAACGCTAGGAAAAGTTTAACGCAGCAGGTGTCTCGCCAAATGAGGCATACGAAGGATAAAAAAATAAAGCAAACTAGACGATTGATTTCAGAATAAATTTTGGGCTTCAGCACATGATCTAGGTTAATCTATATTCAACAAAGCTGATTATTTCGCAATCATGAATCCAGGCGATAGCGTTCGCGTTAAAAGCAACCCAGGGCGAGTCGGAACCATGCGCGGCGCAACCGATGGGCAGCCTCCTCGACTCAGGGTTTTAGTCGCTTGGAAAGATGGAACAGAGTCTTTTGTGCTGAAGGCTTCTCTTGAGCTTGTCAGCGATACTCCAATCGGACCGATTGCACGAATAAAAGCAGGCGTTTATGGTCGCGTAAAAGATCTACGCGGCGCGATAACTTTTTATAGACTCAGTGGCAAACTCGCAAACCTAATTTACAGTTTAAACACGACCAACACTCAGTTTTACGCCTACCAATTTAAGCCTGTTCTTCAATTTCTTGAATCGCCCTGTAACGGCATCTTAATTGCCGATGAAGTCGGACTGGGAAAAACAATTGAAGCCGGTCTAATTTGGACAGAATTGCGGGCCCGCGAAGATGCTAAGCGTTTGCTAATTATCTGCCCCGCCATGCTTCAAAAGAAGTGGAAAGACGAACTGGCCAATCGCTTTGGGGTCAGAGCCGAGATCGTCGATGCTCACGGCTTGCATGAGCAATTACTAGCAATAAATGAAAATCCTCACGAATCAATCGCGCTTATTGCCAGCATTCAAGGGCTCAGACCCCCAAGAGGCTGGGACACAGAAGAACAGAAGTCGATGAGCGGATCAGCCAAGCTTGCTCATTTTCTTGATAACGCCGATTTGGACCAGGCCTTAATTGACCTAGTGGTTATTGACGAGGCGCACTATCTACGAAATGAGACGACTCAGACGCATCGACTAGCACGGCTTATCAGACCTGTCGTTCAAAATCTGGTGATGCTGTCAGCAACACCGATTCAACTGCGAAGTAAAGATCTTTTCAACCTATTACATCTGCTAGACGAGGACGCGTTCCCTTTTGAGTCATCTTTTGAAGATACGCTCACCGCCAATGCACCAATTGTTTTATTGCGAGACCGCATACTTAGCAGTGTTGTATCTCAAGAAGAGTTTATAAATTCGTTGCAAGAGGCGAACAGCAGACTGCCCTTCGGTGAAAACCAACAAATTGAATTTTTAATTAATGACCCGCCGACGACGGAACAGCTATCTACTATCCGCGGTCGTTCAGAGTTGGCTGAGCAACTTGACAGAATTAACCCATTAGCGAAGGTAGTCGCTAGAACGCTAAAACGCGACGTTATTGAACACCGAGTGCAACGTTTACCTGTCACCATTCGCGTTGAAATGAAGCCAATTGAACGGTATTTTTATGAGCAGGTTACTGAGGCTGTTCGACAGTATTGCTCGAAAATGGACTTGACCACCGGTTTTATGTTGACGATTCCACAACGCCAAATGTCGAGTTCCATCTCTGCAGCCTGTAGTCGCTGGATTCGTCAAGTCGAAAAACAAGAGGACTCTGCGGATCTTGAAGAAACCGCCTTTGAACTATATGGTGACACAGAGGAGCCGTCGAAGCCACAAACACTTGGTCGACTGCTGACAATATTAGTTGATATCGCTAAAGAAATTGGTAATCCAACTTCGCTTGCAAAAATTGATAGCAAATACGAAGAACTCATAAAGAATCTAAAACAATACTGGCTGAACTACCCAGGCAAAAAAATTGTTCTGTTTTCTTTTTATCGCGATACCCTGCACTATTTGTTTAAGCGGCTGGCTAACAATGGGATTGATGCTGTCGTACTGCATGGCGGCATGGATAAACAAGAGATTTTGGATCGATTTGCAACGCCACGAGGGCCAAACATTTTACTTTCGTCTGAAGTGGCTTCTGAAGGCGTTGATCTACAGTTCTCGAGCTTAATCATTAACTATGACTTACCATGGAATCCAGCAAAGATCGAACAGCGCATTGGCCGTATCGATCGTATCGGACAAGAGTCTGCACAAATTCTTATCTGGAATTTTGTGTACGCCGACACTGTAGACGAGCGCGTACATGTCCGACTACTTGAAAGGCTCGACATTTTTACTCAAGCCCTTGGCAGCATGGAAGCCCTCTTAGGCGATACCATCCGTACACTCAGTCACGACCTATTGAGCCATACCTTAACCCCCGAGCAGGAAATGCTTCGGATCGATCGCACTAGCTTAGCAATTGAGCAGGCTAATCGCATGCAGGCGCAACTTGAAAAGGATGCAACTCAGTTAATTGCACATAGCGACTTTATACAAAACAAAATTCGAGCCGCTCATGAGCTAGGGCGCTACATCCGAGGCGAAGACTTAGTCGCTTACGTAAAAGACTTTGTTGATTTAGAGTTTCCGGGCACTAGAATGCATGCATCGGATTCTAATCCGCTCGAGTATTCATTAGCGCTATCGGCCGAAGGGCGAGTAGCGTTTGAAGCGTACTTGAAAATCCAACGTATTCAAGGTACGACCAGACTATTAGCACCAAATCCACCGCGTTTGCTTTTCGAAAATCGGCTGGGTAAACCGCTTCCGGGTATAGAGCGAGTCACTCAAGACCACCCGCTCGTGAAGTTTGTTGCCGATCAATTGCGGCTTAGGGGCAATAGCTCAAATTACGAGCCTCTTGCATCCGTTGACCTATACGCCGCCGCGGTGAACGGAGCCGCTCCAGGCATTTACGTATATGCCGTTTCTCGTTGGAGCTTTTCTGGCGTGCGAAACATAGAACGCTTAGAGTACGTAATTTGGCACCGCGAAACTGAAAGGCTAATCGACGGCGATGAAGCAGAGCACCTCGTTAACATCGCCGGGCTACAAGGTACAGATTGGCTTGGCGCAAGCAGCGCACTTGACGGACAAGCACTTGCGGCAGATCTCGAAGAGTGTTTATCCTTTTTGGAGGATCGTTTTACCTTATTTCAGTCCGCTCAGGAGCGAGAGAATCACGATCGCATCAACTTAATGGTCAACTCACTCCAAACACATCTAGATAATCAGACAATAAAAATCACAAACCGAATCGAAGCGTATCGGCGAGATGGGAATGACCGGCAGCAAAGAATGATCCCAGCTGAAGAGGGACGTTTAAAAAAACTCAAAGCAACATTCGGGCGTCGGATAGAGGATTTAAAAGTTCAGAATTCGATCAATGCGCAAGAAAACCACGTGTCATCCGGTGTTATTCGAATTCGATAGGGGCTAAGGGGCAAAGAAAAAAATGAAATCTATAAAAGAACAATTCGAGGCGATTAAAAAATATTTTGAAGAAGGTCGCAATAAGAATAACGCGGTTGGCGCTGTTCTAAGCACAGCGCAATCGCGCACTAACCAGCAACCCTTATCAGTGACTAACGCAAAGCAGCAAGCGCAAACACCTATTGTTGGAAATATAGGGGATGTCCTATTGGCCCAATCAGGAGCTAATAAAAATCGAAATCCACTCACTGTTGGTACGATCGTTAAGCCAACTTCAAGCACGTCACAGGGAGCCCAAAGCCCGCCTATTCATTCAACCCAAGAAGTCTCGCAGGCTGTAAATGCAGCACCCGAGCCTTGCTTAAATATCGCGCCAGACGCACGATTTTTATTAGCAAGCGACGAGCAGCTGCGCAACTACAAGATGCTAGGTTACGGAGTGGGCAGTAACGGTACACGCACACAGTGCCACAACAAGAGGCAAAATACAGAAAGTGAAGTTGTTTTGGGGATTGATTTTGGTACTTCTAGTACCAAAATTGTGATTGGTGATTCTGGTCTAGAAAAAGCTTTTGCAGTTCCTTTTTTTGAAGCCAACGGCATCGCTGAATATTTACTGCCTTCGCGCCTTTATGAAACTAACGGTACCTTTTCGCTTCGCCAAGGTACACAAGTACATCGCGACTTAAAACTAGCGTTAATCGACAATATCGGTGATATCAAGAAGCAAAATCTAGTCATAGCATTTCTTGCATTGGCGATTAGGCATAGCCGAGATTGGTTGTTTGCAAATCACCAATCTACTTATGCTGCGACGCTACTCCGATGGAAGTTGGTCGTCGGCTTACCTGTTGCTCATCATTTAAATGACGACATTGCAGAGCGCTTTAGAGAGATTGCAGACCTCGCTTGGCTGGCAGCGAACAAAGAAGGCATAGTTTCAAACACTGTGATCGCGCAGGCTAGATCTGCAGCTCAACTGCGACACTTAAACGATAAATATTCATTATCAGACGACTACGCGCTGGTTGAGGTAATACCTGAAATTGCTGCCCAGATTTACGGTGTCGTTAACTCTGGGTCGTTTGATCCGAGTCGCGTTAACATTTTTATGATGGTTGACGTGGGGGCCGGCACAGTGGATTCATCGTTGTTTAGAGTAAAAAATGAACAAGGTCGATGGAGCTTTGAGTTTTATACCTCGATTGTTGAGGCGCTGGGCGCTATGAACTTACATCGTCATCGTATTAATTGGTGGGAGCAAGCACTTAATACTGTTCAAACACCCCAAGCAAACACTCTGATACAGTCCTTGAAAACGTCTCAATATCCGACCGACAGAATGGTAGGACTACCAGATTCTTATAACGATTACTTTAGCGGTGTCAGTGAACTTCACAGCACGTCCGCCTTAAATCCCGATGCGGCACTTTATAAGGCACTGATGAGACAGGTTCAAGGGCATACTTTTTTTAGAGCATGGAATGGTCACGAAACTGGATTTTTAGACAAAAAGGTACTAGAAGGAACTCCTATTTTTTTCTGTGGTGGTGGTATGCGCCTGTCGCTTTATCACCGATTGATAGAAGACATGAAAAGACTTGAGTCATACGGCTGGCTATCGGCCACAGTGCGTCCAATTCAATTGCCAAAAATACTTGAAGCACCGCGCCTAGATCGACAGGAATTCGATCGTTTGAGTGTAGCGTTTGGTTTGAGCTTTCTTGAAGTTGGCAATGTCATTAAAGCGATGCCAGCACCGCAAATTATCATTGAACCTCAATATGCGCACCGCAATA
>CANGCZ010000094.1 GCA_947452325.1 Comamonadaceae bacterium
CCGCCGGCAATCGCCAGCCACAGTTGCAAAGTACTCCTGCGCAGGCCTTCATGAAGATTCAACCATGGAGACTGCGGCCTCCATGTCAACCGCCACGATACGCGACACGCCTTGCTCCTGCATGGTGACTCCGATCAGTTGTTCGGCCATTTCCATGGCAATCTTGTTGTGCGAAATAAAGAGAAACTGGGTTTCTTTGGACATGCTTGACACCAGTTTGCTGTAACGCTCGGTGTTGGCATCGTCCAGTGGTGCGTCCACCTCGTCAAGCAGACAAAACGGCGCCGGGTTCAGTTGGAAGATGGCAAACACCAAGGCGATAGCAGTCAAGGCTTTTTCACCGCCCGAGAGCAAATAAATGGTTTGGTTTTTCTTGCCCGGCGGTTGCGCCATGACTTGCACGCCCGAGTCCAGGATTTCATCGCCGGTCATCACCAGTTTGGCGGTACCGCCACCGAACAGTTCGGGGAACATGATGCCAAAGTGGTGGTTGACAGTTTCAAAGGTCTGACCCAGCAAAGCACGGGTTTCGATATCGATTTTGCGAATTGCGTCTTCAAGCGTGTTGATGGCCTCGTTCAAATCGGCAGATTGTGCGTCCAGGAATTGTTTGCGCTCGGTGGCCGCACCGAGTTCGTCCAGCGCGGCCAGATTGACTGCGCCCAGCGAGTGGATTTCCCGCTGTAAATGGTCGATCTCGGTTTGCAGTCCGTGTAACTTGACTTGGTCTGCCTGAATGGAAGCCTCAATGGCAGCTACATCGGCTTGCGCTTCTTGTAGAAACCGCTCGTACTGCTCAAAGCCCAAACGTGAGGCCTGTTCCTTCAACTGTGCGTCAACAATGCGTTGGCGCATGGGCTCAAGGTCACGTTCGATTTTCAAGCGTTCTTCGTTGCTGGTGCGCAGTTGCAATGTCAAACCGTCGTACTCGGAGCGCTTGGCCGCAAGCAGGTTTTCGCGTTCGACTTTCAATGCCAGCGCATCTTGCAAACCGGCTTGCGCGGCGGTGTCGGACAAAGTTTCAAGTTCGGCCTGTTGACGCGTGTGTTCTGCGGAGAGTTGCTGAATTTGTTGAGCTGCTGTGTCCCGGGTGCGTTGCAGTTCAGCCGCTTTGGCGTTCAGACTGCGCAACTCAAACTCGGTTTCCTGGCTTTGACGTTCGATCTGTCGCAAGGCTTCGCGTGACTGGTTGGATTGCTGCTCAGCGAGTTCGGCTTTTTCTTCAAGCAAGACTTGACGTTCCTGCGCCTGCGCCAGTTGCATATCCAGGGTTTCAAAACCCGCTTCGTCGGCTTGTGCACGCTGCTGTAACTGCTGGAGTTGCGCCTTCAATTCATCCGTTTCACCGGCCAGTTGGTCTTGCCGGTTACGGACTTGCTCGGCCAGTTGTTGGACACGCAAGCATTCCACATTCAGACTGTGAGCATGAGATTGTGATTGGGTGGCTTCGATGCGTTTTTGGGTGCGTTGCTGCGCCGATTGGGCGGCTGCAGATTCAGCACGTGACAATTGCAAGCGCGCTTCTTCCGCCATCAGAGACTGGGCGCGGATTTGTTTATCGAGGTTTTCAATTTCCTGAGCTCGCGCCAGCAAACCGGATTGCTCGCTGTCTTGAGCATAAAAACTCACGCTGTGCAAACCAACGGCATGACCTTGCGGGGTGAACACCTGTTGACCGGCTTGCAATTGCGCTCGGCAGGCCAGTGCTTCGTCCAGGCTGTTGGCGGTGAAACAACCGGTGAGCCAGTCGCTGAACAAACCGTTCAAAGCGGCATCGTTCAATTTCAATTGATCAAACAAACGCGGCAAACCACCGCTTGCCTGGCCAGCGACAGCCAATGCAGGCGAATAAAAACTCAATTTGGCCGCAGGAGCATCTGCGCCGAAAGCTTTCACCGTGTCTAGCCGGGACACTTCAAGCGCCGCAAGCCGTTCGCGCAAGGCAGATTCAAGCGCTTGCTCCCAGCCGGGTGTGACGTGAACTTTGCTCCACAAAGGCTGCAGTGTTTGCAAACCGTGCTTGCTCAGCCAAGGGGTCAGGCGCTCGTCGCTGCGCAATTTTTCCTGCAAGGCTTTCAAGGCTTGCTGACGCGCCTGCAATTCCACCAGCTTGGCGGATTCCAGGTTTGATCTGTCCTGCGCTTGGCGGCGATTGGCTTCAATCTCGTCGACCATGGCCTCTAGCTCGTCGAGTTGGGCCTGTGTCTGTTCTGACAAGGCATTGGCCTGACTGAGTTGCAGTTCCAGTTGTTGCAATTGCAGTTGATCGGGCGCAGCCAGCGCGTTGCGATCCGTTTGCAATCGCTCCAGCCGCTGTTCCAACTGTCGTGATTGTTCCTGCAAGCCGCGTTGTTCAGCCGCCAGCACTTTCATTTGTTGCTGTATCTGGTTGACTGACTCTTGTTGTTGTTGCACCTGTTTTCTGGCGTCTGTCCAAGCCTGCTCCAAGGCCGGTAACCGCTGCTGGCGGTCCTCTAAATCGGCTTGCAACTCTGTCACCCTGGCACGCAATACCTCGCCTTTGTCTTCAAGGCTTGCGGTTTCTTCCAGTGCTTGCTCGGATTGCTGTGTCCAGTTCAGGGTTTGCTGCTGAATCTGTTGCAAACGCTCCTGAGCACGTTGCCTGCCTTCGACCACAAAGCGGATTTCCGCCTCCAGTCGACCCACTTCCGCGCTGGCCTGGTAAAGCTGACCTTGGGCCTGGTTGACCTGCTCGCCGGACTCGTAATGCGTCTGTCGGATGATTTCAACTGCGGCCTGAATCTGGCTGAGTTCGGCGTTCTTGGCTTCCAGGGCATTGGTGGCCTGATCGACCTGCTGTTTAAGACTGGCCTGCTCGGACTGCGCTTGGTCCCGTTTCAACAACCATTGCTGCTGCTGTTTGAGCGTTGCCTGCTGTTGTAAATGATTGAAACGTTGCGCCACTTCGGCTTGGCGTTCGAGCTTTTCCAGGTTGGCGTTGAGTTCGCGCAGTATGTCCTCGACACGGGTGAGGTTTTCGCGGGTGTCACTCAAGCGGTTTTCGGTTTCGCGGCGTCGTTCCTTGTATTTGGACACGCCGGCAGCTTCTTCCAAAAACAAGCGCAATTCTTCCGGCTTGGATTCGATGATGCGGCTGATGGTGCCCTGGCCGATGATGGCGTAAGCGCGCGGACCCAGACCTGTGCCCAGAAAAACATCTTGCACATCGCGGCGGCGTACCGGTTGGTTGTTGATGTAGTAACTGCTGGTGCCGTCACGGGTCAACACCCGTTTGACAGCGATCTCCTCGAACTGGTTCCACTGGCCGCCGGCACGGTGGGTCTGGTTGTCAAACACCAGTTCAACACTGGCGCGACTGGCCGGTTTGCGTGTGTTGGTGCCGTTAAAGATAACGTCTTGCATGGACTCGCCGCGCAGTTCACTGGCGCGGCTTTCGCCCAGCACCCAGCGCACGGCATCAATGACGTTGGACTTGCCGCAACCGTTGGGGCCAACCACGCCGACGAGTTGACCAGGCAACAAAAAATTGGTGGCATCTGCAAACGACTTAAAGCCTGACAACTTGATGGAATTAAGACGCACTTTCGGCCTTTTTTAAAGGTAATAAAGTCTAAGAAAAATGGGCGATTGAGAAATCAGGACGGATTCTGCAAAACCGTGGTTTTCCAGTGTAGGACTTCACTGTGCAAACCGTTCAACGCAGGCAGCATGGCATCCACTTGGGGTTGGAGTTGCGCGAAATCAGCGCCGCGACTTCTGGCTTCGAGCGCAATCAACTGCTGGCCCAGCGCGTCTTTGCATAAAAATGTGACATACCCTTTGAGCGTATGCAGCAGCCTGCGCAGTGCAGCCATGTCCTGGGTCTTGAGCGCCAGGTGCAGGGATTGCAGATCATTTTCGAGACTGGATACGAAAGTTTGCGCCAGATTCAACATCTGTTCTGGGTCCATGGCGAAATCGTTCGCCCTGTCGGGATCGAGGTGGCTGTACATGGCACCGATAATATCAGCCATGAACCCCCTTTTATCCCGTCTTCACCCCTATCCGTTCGAACGTTTACGTCATTTGTTTTCAGACGTGAAGCCCAGTACAGATTGGCCCCCCGTCAGCTTAGGCATAGGTGAGCCCAGACACGCCACACCGGCTTTGATTTTGCAGGCTTTGCAGGCCCATGGCGCTGAATTGGCGGCGTATCCTGCCACCGCTGGCTCACTTGCGTTGCGCCAGGCCTGTTCCGCCTGGGTAAAAAGGCGTTATGAGGTCACTATTGACCCTGCCACACAGGTCTTGCCGGTGAACGGCTCGCGCGAAGCTTTGTTTGCATTCACCCAGACGGTGCTGGATGGCCGGCCAGGCAGCCTGGTGGTCTCCCCCAACCCCTTCTACCAAATATACGAAGGGGCTGCTTTGCTAGGGCAAGCCGATGTGCACTACGTACCCAGTGTGGCCGCCAAAAACTTTGCGGTGGACTGGGACAGTGTGCCTGCGCAGGTGTGGCAACGCACGCGGCTGCTGTTTGTATGCTCCCCGGGCAACCCCACTGGCGCGGTCATGCCGCTGGCTGAATGGCAAAAACTGTTTGCACTCAGTGATGAATATGGATTTGTGATCGCCTCGGACGAGTGTTACAGCGAAATTTACTTTGGCGACACCCCACCCCTGGGCGGCTTGCAGGCCGCGGCTCTGTCCGGGCGAACAGATTTCAAACGGTTGGTCAGCTTTACCAGTTTGTCCAAACGCAGCAATGTGCCCGGATTGCGCAGCGGCTTTGTCGCCGGTGATGCCTCACTGATCGCGCCATTTCTGCTCTACCGCACCTACCACGGCAGCGCCATGGGCGGGCTGGTTCAACAAGCCAGCATCGCGGCTTGGAATGACGAAGACCACGTGGTGGCCAACCGCGCTTTATACAAAGAAAAATTCGAGCAAGTCACCCCTATGCTTTCAAAGGTCATAGACGTGGCTTTGCCGGACGCTGGTTTTTACCTGTGGGCTGGCGTTCCCGGGGGTGATGATGAGGCTTTCGCCAGAGACTTGCTGGCTCAATACAATGTCACTGTGTTGCCCGGTCGTTATCTGGCCCGCGAGGTCAACGGCATCAACCCCGGTCAAGGCCGTATTCGCATGGCCCTGGTCGCACAACCTCAAGAGTGCCTTGAAGCGGCACGCCGTATCGTTCAATTTGTTCACTCCAACTTTTAACCTGCTCACCATGACTCAACAACTGCAATCCATTATCGATACCGCCTGGGAAAACCGTACCCAATACAGCCCTTCTGCCGCACCCAAAGAACTCGTGGATGCAGTGGAACATGTGATTGCCGAACTCAATGCAGGCCGACTGCGTGTGGCCACCCGTGAATCCGTCGGTCAATGGACCACGCACCAATGGCTGAAAAAAGCGGTTTTGCTTTCATTTCGTTTGAAAGACAACCATGTGGTCAAAGCCGGAGACCTGGGCTTTTACGACAAAGTGCAAACCAAGTTTTCCAACATGGATGAAGCGCAAATGAAAGCCAGCGGCGTGCGCGTGGTGCCGCCTGCGGTCGCGCGTCGCGGAAGTTACATTGCCAAGGGTGCGATTTTGATGCCCAGCTATGTGAACATCGGCGCTTATGTGGATGAAAACACCATGGTTGACACTTGGGCCACAGTCGGTTCTTGCGCGCAAATCGGTAAGAACGTGCACCTCTCCGGCGGCGTCGGAATTGGCGGCGTGCTCGAACCCGTGCAAGCCAACCCCACCATCATCGAGGACAACTGTTTCATAGGCGCGCGCTCTGAAGTCGTGGAAGGCGTGATCATCGAAGAAAACTCGGTCATCTCTATGGGCGTTTATATCGGTCAAAGCACCAAAATTTATGACCGTGCCACAGGTGAAGTGACTTACGGCCGCGTACCCGCAGGCTCTGTGGTGGTGTCGGGCAATCTGCCCAGCGCAGACGGCAAATACAGTTTGTATTGCGCTGTCATCGTTAAACGAGTGGATGCGCAAACCAGAGCCAAAACCAGCCTCAACGATTTGTTGCGCGACTGACCATGTCGCTGACACTGGATCTGGCAGAGCAATTAATTGCTCAGCCTTCGGTCACCCCAGACGATGCGCAATGCCTGACGCTGATTGGCGCGCGCTTGGCTGCGATGGGTTTTGTCTGCGAGCGCATGGATCACGGTCCTGAGAACGCGCGCGTCAGCAACTTGTGGGCCATCCGGCGCAGTACACATCCTGATGCCAAAACTTTGGTGTTTGCCGGCCACACAGACGTGGTCCCGACCGGCCCGCTTGAAAAGTGGAGCAGCGATCCGTTCACGCCGACGCACCGCGATGGCAAGTTATTCGGGCGTGGTGCCAGTGACATGAAAACCTCGCTGGCCGCCATGGTGGTGGCTTGCGAGGAATTCACACAAGATGAAAAATCAACGGCTTTCAATCTGGCGTTTTTGCTGACCAGCGATGAAGAAGGCCCTTCAGTAGACG